>CAZRNX010000010.1:0-14760 GCA_964601555.1 uncultured Candidatus Saccharibacteria bacterium
GCCTTTTCAAGTCTCACTGGTCAAACCAGTGGTTTACCGAGAAGGGGCGGAATTACGACGTTCAATATTGAGGGCCGTTACGCTGAATACAAACTAGCGGTTTACAAAAAAGCCACGAAACAACTTGCCGAGAAATATTTTAAAATCACCAAAAATTTACGATCATGGATCAGAGAAAACTCACAACCAAAGAAGTAAAAAATAAAGTGCGCAATTTTGCACGCTATCTGAAAAACGAGCACCGCGTTCCGGTGCAAAAGGCGTATCTGTTCGGCTCGTACGCGAAAAGAAAAGCGCATAAATGGAGCGATATTGATGTTGCTATCGTATCTCCTATTTTTAAAAAAGAAGATCGGCTTTCATTTCTTGCGCACCGTCTTCGTACGGAAGACACGCATTACATGATCTCTCCCATCGGGTTCACTTCGCAAGATTTTCGAGAAAAGCTTTCAGGTCCCCTCGTGCATGAGATCAAGACGACGGGAGAGGAGGTGATGTTATAGACAAAAATTCAATCTCTGGCATTATTGGGAGATGGCGGAGCTTAAGGAAATAGAGGCGGCGATTCGGCGACCGACGGAGAATGGAAAGGCGCTTGTGAAGCGAGCATTCATATTTGCCGAAAGGGCACATGAAGGACAGAAAAGATTTTCGGGAGAGCCGTATTTCTCTCATGTCACAGCGGTGGGGCTGAAACTCGCGAAGCTTGAGCTCGATGCGGAGACGATTACCGCAGGACTTCTGCATGACACGCTTGAGGACGGCCATGTTGCGGCGAAAGAACTGGAAAAAGAATTCGGGAAAGATATTTTATTTCTTGTGGAAGGCGTGACCAAGCTCGGCAAGCTCAAATACCGCGGGATTGACCGCCATGCGGAGAGCCTGCGGAAGCTCTTCGTCGCAAGCGCGAAAGACATCAGGGTGCTGCTTATTAAATTCGCGGACCGGCTTCATAATGTAAAAACGCTTGAGTATGTGCGTCCCGATAAGCGCCAACGGATCGCGCTTGAAACGCTCGAAATATACGCACCGCTTGCAGACCGCCTCGGCATGGGAAGATTCCGGAGCGAACTTGAGGAGTATTCATTCCCGTGGGCTTATCCGGAAGAATACAAGAAAATTGAGAAGATCGCGAAAGAAAAGAGGAAGGAGGCCGAGGAACGGCAGGAGAAATTCTACCGTGCGCTTAAGAAAGAACTCGCGAAAGAGGGGTACGCGAATGCGAAAACAACCTACCGCATTAAAGGCACATACTCGCTCTTTAAAAAACTCAAAGAGTATGATATGGATATTTCAAAAATATACGACATTTTTGCGGTTCGCGTTATGCTACCGACCGTTACGGACTGCTATCTGGTTCTGGGACTCATCCACGGTGCATGGCGTCCGCTCCCCGGGCGTATCAAGGACTACATCGCCTTTCCGAAACCGAACGGCTACCGTTCTCTTCACACGACGGTGCTCACGGGAGACGGGAACGTCGCGGAAATTCAAATCCGCACGGGAGAAATGCACCGAGAAGCGGAGCTCGGCGTTGCGGCGCATTTCGGATATAAAGATGAAGCAATTCCTGAAAATGCCGCAGGTAGAAATGGGAGCAGAATAAGAAAAAAGCTTGCGCGGTTTAACAAGAAATTCTGGTGGGTGAAGGAGCTTCTCAACTGGCACAAAGAGACGGAAGGATCGGGAGAATTTTTGAAGCATCTCAAGATGGACTTTTTTAAAAACCGCGTTTTTGTTTTCACTCCGACTGGAGATGTAATAGACCTTCCGACGGACTCAAGCCCTATTGATTTCGCCTATGCAATTCACTCCGACATAGGCGATCACGCATTTGGCGCAAAGGTGAATCGGAAGCTTGTGCCGCTTGATACCTATCTCAAAAACGGCGACATTGTCCATATTGAAACGAAAAAATCCTCTTACCCGACGCCGAAATGGCTTGAGTATGCCAAGACCACCGTCGCCAAACGTCATATCAGGAATGCGCTAGAAAGGCGGGGGCAATAGTTATGGCTGTTTCAATGGCGCCGTTTCAGGAAAACTTTTCGCCAGAAGCTCGTCCGTGCGTTTCAAGTAGTCAGCCAAGCGCGTATCCATGTTATCCCCTATTGCAAGTTCCGGATATCCCATTTTCTCGGTTTCCAAAATAATTTCCCGAAAAATATTTTTAAGCTCGGGGTTATACCCAACCGGAAGAGGCTCCTTTCCATAGACAAGCTCTGTGATTTTCATGTTTTTCAGCACATCCCATTCTTTCGCCTCTTGGAAATATCTTACTCCCGAGGCTTCCTTAAAGTGAAGAATGAGGTTCTCTACGTTGGCTAGTGCGTCCTGGTTGGGCTCGATCTCGCCAGTACGCCCCCCACGTTCCAACATTTCCTGCGCCACAGATTTCTGCGGCGCGGCCCAGTTTTCTTGCGGGACGGGTTCGGCCGACAGCTGATTCATCGCTTCTTCCCACGAAGAGTTGGGCGCGCCAAGCAAGTGATTCGTTCCGACGAAAAGATCGCCGATGGTCGTATTTTTATCATATAAGAGCTTCATATCAAGTGGCCCTTGCTCCTGCGCAGCGACTATTTTTCGTACTATATCCTCAAGCTCATCCGCGCCCGGCCCGCCTTTGCCTTCAAGAGGCAAGACGAGATGATAGTTAGACTTGCCGTTCAGGAAATCTGCAACAGAAACATCTTGGAGCCTCTTGCCGTGGTCAGAGCGCAAATATTCTTCAAATAGAGAAAGGCGAGACTTTTGCAGCCCCAGATCTTCCCGCATATGCGCCCAGGCAGTTGGCGCATTGGTTCTATACTTCTCCAAATCGCCGTTATTGAAAATCTTGTCGAAATACGGCGTATGCCGCCATTGCACTCCTTCTCTTAATACCTCTCCAGAGTTTCCTTGGGAGGTTGGCGAAGCCCGAAGGGAGTCAGCTTCCCCAAGCACTCCCGGCATTTTTCCAGAAGTATATTCCACCCCCAAATGCGGCTTGCCATCTGGTCCAATAGTTATTTTTACATAATCATCTTTGTGCACCAGATCTCTTCCCTCTCCGCCGTGAAGTTTTTCATACTCCGCCCACATATTTGCCGTTTGTGTCTCTGCCCACTTATGCAATTCTTCTATATTGCTAATGTCGCCCTTGAATCCGAGCTCTGCCGCATTTTTAGGATTCTCAAAAATAGTGCGCGCTGATTTCCAGATAGAATCAGAGCCGCGAACTTCTTCGCTGTTAATAAAATCAGTGAATACTCTCGGTGCAGGTTGCGTCTCTGCCGGCGGCTCTCTGCCAGCCACCGCGTGGGTCACGTTGATTTCTTGCGCTGACATCGATTGAACCGTCTCGCCACTTTCTCTCGGAAATTCTACTTCGATAGGATTTTTGCGTTCAGTGGGGAAAACCGCTTCAATTTTTTTGCCTTCCGGCTGTACGGTTTCTGTCACGACATTCGAGTTTGTCTCCACGTCTTGCGAGCGGGGCCACTGTGCCTCCCCGAGAGCGCGATCAATGTGTGGTGCACTTGGAAATCGGTCTGAAAGAATTGACTGCGGTGAAGTCGGCGCAGTTGATGTTTGGGCTTGTTTCAATCCTTCAACCGCCATGGCAGTTACCTCGCCACTCTTGGCTCCAATCCTTTGAAGATCGGCAACAGAGGGCGTATGCCCAAGGCGAGTTTCAAGAATTTTTAGCGTTTCATCTGTCCGACCCAGTGACCAGAGTTTTGCCGCTCCGCTCTTCGTTCGTTCAATATTTTCCCAAAATCTTGGTGCGAGAATTTTCTCATACACTTCTCCCATCTTCTCGCCAACAGAGGTATTCTCTGTTGAGAATAGAGCTTTGCCGGTTCCAAATGTTTCGGTAATATTTTTCCAGTCTTGTTCCGCAAGTCCTTTTCCGCTACCGCCCGCCGCCGAAAGCGTAATACCCAGGTATCTCGCAATCCTCCCCAGCGCCGCGCCAGCGGTGAATGTTTTCTGAAGAGTACCTGCATTTTTCTGTGATTCGCCTTTCCCAATAAGTTCAGCGAAGGTTTCGGCCGTGCCACCCCAGACAACATCTTTTAATATATCTACATTTCTAAACTTGCCTTGCTCTGCCGCAATTCGTGATTCTTTCTTCAGCCTTGCGTATCGCGCACCGGCGTCCAGTGCCGCATACGCAAGCGGACGAGCGGCAAAGGCGCCGGAATAGAGGAGTGCGCTGTTGAGCGTTTCTCGCGCCGCCGCCATGCCGGTAATTTTCGTCTCCGTATAATCATCAAGAATATTTTTCATCAGCGCGTCTTTCGAAAGAACGCGCTCTTGTCCTTCTGTTCCTTTGTTGAGGGTGATATCTTTCCCGCCATAACGAGATTGCCACAAAAGCTGCGCGAGGCGTTTCCTCTGCTCCGACTGAATAACTTTCCCCTCTTTATCGTATTGCTTCTGTCCCTCTTTTGTAAGTTTAAGCCGGTCATTAATGTCTTTAAGCGCATCTCTTACTGTACGGCTCACCCCCTCTCCTGCAAGTAATGCACTTTTCTCCTCGTCTGACAGATCGCCAAACTTCTTTCGTTCCCCGGTTTCTTGCGCTTTTTGTGAAAGCGCCGTCGCATCTTCTACCGAGCCGGACAACCCGCCTCCGATTCTGCCTCCGCTCACGGTCTCTAGTAGAGAATTCCCGCGTACTCTCACTCGCTGGTATGCCCATCGCGGCACATCCATAATTGACTGTAACCCCGTGTACGATCCGAACACTCTCCCCACTCCGCCCAAGAGCCGCTTGTATACTTCTCCGTTTGAGAGCAAAGACATGAGTCCCATCTTCTCCGGCATCCGCGGTTCTGCAGGCCTGGCTTCTCCCTTCGGTGATTCCGCGCCGTAGTCAGGCTGATCTGGCTTTTTGGGTACTTTACTGATGTTCCCTTGTGCGTTCGCTATATCTCGAGCCATGCTCGCAGAAATATCCTTTTTCTCTTGCGTACTCAAGTTAAGCAGTCTTAATTTGTCACTTTCATCGATTCCGGTTACTTCACTGGAAGCGGGAGCCACGCCGGCGCTAAGAGCATCGAGTTCTGCTTGCTGCTCCTTCGGCGTAGGACGGATTACACCTTCATCTTTATTGGGTGATGGCGGATTCTCGTTCATGATTTTTATTTACTATTTCAACCACTTCTTTGTACACCTCATCTATATCGCTCGTCGCTTCATCAAGGTACGCCGCTTCAAGAGTGTCTTGAAGTTCGTCTATCTGATCTAAAGAGAGCTCGGGCAAAATGGCTATTATGTCGCTCTTCACATCATCGGGGAAATTGGAGGCGTGAAGAAGTACGCCAAGTTTTGCTCCGCGGAGTTCCAGCGCTTCTCTCACATCTTCTTCCGAAAGCGCAGAAAAATCTTCAGCTTGAACTTCTTTCTCAAAATCAACAAGCACTGCTGTTGTGTCTATATCCATCGCTTCTATCATACCACGAAAAAACCTTGTGCGCTTTAATTTTGTGGAAAAATCCTTTTTATTTCCCTGCTCGCCAGCTTCTGGCCAAGAGTCCCGACTTTGCCGCTTCTTGCTCGGCTTCTTGTTTGGACTTGCCCTTGCCCTCTGCGACAAGCGCGTCGTTCAGAAAAACGCCGACGCGAAATTCTTTGTTGTGATCCGGCCCGGTCTCCGCGAGCACTCTGTATGAAGGGGTAATCCCTTCTTCCTCCTGCGCTTTCTCCTGGAAGAAGCTCTTGGCGTCTTGCCAGAGCCGCCTCTCTACAATCTCTTCCGTCATAGGATGTATGTATTGTGCGATAAATTTTTCAGCTTGCTCGTACCCCTTGTCCAAATAGATCGCGCCGATAAGCGCCTCAATAGCATTCGCGAGAATAAACGCCCTGGCTTTTCCCGTATCTTTCGCCTCGCCTCGAGAGAGTAGGATGAAACTGTCCATCCCCATGCCCGTGGCGATAGCGGAGAGTGTGTTCGCGTTGACGAGACCGGCGCGGTACGCCGTGAGATTGCCCTCATCTTCTTTTGGATATTTTTTATACAAAAAGTCGGTGACGGCAAGTTCTAGGACGGCATCGCCCAAGAATTCCAGCCTCTCGTTGTGCGAGAGTCCGCGCTCCTTTGATTCATTGAGAAAAGAGCGATGCGTGAATGCCTCGCGGAGAAGGTCTTTGTTCTTAAAAACAAATCCGGTATTTTTTTCAAACAGTGAGAAGTCCTTTTTCATGCTTTCTCCTTTAGAATATTCAAGCTCTTCGTCAGTATCGGCAAAACGTCGTCGTAAAAATTAAGTTCTAAAATGTCCGCAAGGGGGAACCACTTCGCGTCATCGAGTCCGCCGCTTTCACCCAAGGTCAGGTCGCCGTATTCCGCCTTCGCGAGATAGTACGACACTCTTTTTTTAATCTTTCCGCGCTCGGGATCTGTGGCGAGGTATTCGTTATTCCCCACTTCTTCTTCCACTTCCACATCAAGCCCCAGCTCGTCTTTTACTTTGCGGATCACGGCGTCGTTGTCCGATTCGCCGTCTTTCAAGTGGCCTTTCGAAAGCGTCCAGTGGCCGAAAACATCATGCAGAAGCGCGAGATATATTTCACCGCCGTTCTCTCCGTCCCCTTTGAACGCGTACACGACCGCGCCGATGAGATTTTCGATGGGCGCTTTCGCAGGATCGAAGTTTTTCTTTTTTTTCTCCGCGCCGGTTTCTTCTTTCCCCGGTTCTCCAAGTTCTTTGTACACCGCGCCGAGAACACCGTTCACGAATCGGCCGGATGTTTCCCCGCCGAATGTTTTCCCGAGCTCTATCGCTTCGTTGATCGCGACTTTCGGCGGCACTTCTTTGCGGTCGACGAAAAGAAGTTCGTAGAGTCCGAGACGAAGAATATTTCTGTCAACAATTCCGATGCGTGAGATGGGCCATTCCGGCGCCGCTTTTTCAATAATCGCGTCAAGAGAAGCCGTCTTTGAGAGAATTCCATGCGTGAGTTCTTTCGCAAACGAGAGATCCCCGATACCGGGCGCGAATTCTTCCGCGTCGCGCATAAGTGCGGCATCGGTCTCCGCGCTTCCGTAGCCGCGGAAATCCCACTCAAAGAGTGCTTGAAGCGCAAGACTTCTTGAAAGGTGCCTGTTTGCCATAAGAACAAAACCTATTCCCCTTACTACTTTCTTACTACTACTTTACTTTGTTGCTGTTTTTTTCTCTTTCTTAACCACAACTTCTGAACTGCTCAAGACCTGTTGCCCGCGATACGAGCCGCATTTCTCGCATGCGCGATGGCGGATGTGGGACGCTTTGCATTTTGCGCACACGGCGAAACGCATTCCCATAAGCGCGTGGTGGGAACGGCGGTTGCCCGTGTGAGCATGGGTGCTTCTCATGCGTACTACCATAGTATTTATTACTCTACACAATCTTCATAAAAATGCAATGCCCGGCACATGTAAAAACCCCGCCGCATTCGCGCGACGGGGGCAATTGGAATCCGAAACCCAATCTTATTGCATTCGCCAAGCTTGCGCGTACTTGAGGGTAGCTCCATTTCGCACAAATGACAACTTAATGTTGTTTGTACTCGGAACAAGCGTCAGCAACCTGTTGCCGGTAGTCACCCCGTAATAGACGCTATTAATGGCTCCAATGTGTGTATAGTGGTCCCACCGCTGCCTCTTGATAGGCTTACCGACTCTGGTATATCGGCACTCTACCAACGCAACGGTGGTAGATGTGTCTGCATGCACACACATATCAGGACCGTCAATCGGAAAGCGCAGTTGTCCGGAACAGAAAGTTCCCCCTGGAAATCCGCCCGTATCGCACCGGAACGACAAAGATCGGAGTGCGGCACTCTTTAGCGCAGGGTCAATCTCGTCTTGTGAGCAGCCCATACCCCTTACATCCGAGGCAGTCTTACCGAGACAAACGGATTTCGCGAGACTCCGAAATCGGAACGTCTCTACTGCCTGCGCCTGCGATGACATCATCGCGCTTCCACCGACTAACATAAGTACTGCAACCACAATTTTATTTGGCTTCTTCATAACTACTCCTGACCCACTTCTGGGTCCATGAGATTTAACAAAGTACAACGTTTCGCTCTTCAGCCGAAAGTTGAAAGTTGCTTGCTCGGCAGAAAGCCCCTAAACCCTACCACATTGCCGTTTTTTATGCAAGGGGGACTTTATATGCTTCTGCTCTACTCCCCTGTAATGACTTTGTACAGTACGGCAACGATAGGGACAAGGATTTCCCAAAGAAAGAAGACGAGAAGGGCGATAAGGAGAAGCCAATAGCGCTCCATGGTTTCTTGAACACCCCGCAATCGATACGGCAAGACTGAGAAAAGCACCTTGGATCCGTCAAGCGGCGGGATGGGGATGAGGTTGAAAATTGCGAGGATTATATTGATGTACACGATGAGTTGGAGAATCTCCATAACCGGCCCGTTCCCAAATTCTGTTCCTCCAACGAGGCGGAGAAGCAGGCCGAAAATAATCGCAATAAGAAGATTGGAGAGAGGTCCCGCGGCGGCAACCTTCGCGTCGCCGTATTTCCCGGAAAGATTGTGCGGATTGTACGGTACGGGTTTTGCCCATCCGAATACCGGCGCGCCGGCGAAGTGGAGCACCATTGGGACGAGAAAAGACCCGATGGGATCAAGGTGAGAGACCGGGTTCAAGGTGAGGCGCCCCGCAAGCCGCGCCGTCGGATCGCCAAGCATATTTGCCACCACCCCATGCGACACCTCGTGCACAACGACGGACATAATGAGCACGGCTATGGCGAAGATGAAATCAACCTCTTGCATAAGATGAGAAATATGATAGCATGGAAAACCTCGATAGCCAACTTCGAGCGATATTTTTTCTTCAGGCTCAGTCCCCCAAATCTGCTTCGCAAATTTGGCCACACCCCCGCCCCGCCTTCAGAAAAAACATCCCACGAAGTTGGCCGGAACAAAAAAACATGGCCCAATCATGTCCCATCTGCAATAAAAGTTCGCTCATGGCCGGCGGGTACTCCAACCGCACGCGTGCGACGCAATTCAACCCGACCGGAAAAAAACGCCGCTATCCCAATCTTCAGTGGGCCAAGCTCCCGCAAGGCGGTCGCATGAAAATCTGCACCCGCTGCATGAAAGCCGGCAAAAATCTCACAGTAAAAAAATGACCGCACGCACTCTCGCCCCAAGCGGGGTTTTGTTTTTTGACATAATTTCTCTTCTGCGGTATAAAAATATAGGTCCGAATCCGACAAAATATAGAGGCGTATCAATCATGGAACCTCATAATTTTCTTTCTTTTCTTTCACTCGGTCTTTTTACAAAAGCAGGATTTGTAACCATTCTGCTATTCTTCGGTCTTGGAGCAGTAATTCAAGGCTGTGTAACAAAGAAGAGATATTTGAGACGAGGCGCTGAAACAGCTCTCGCAAATTACGCGAACTTGGTGCGAACAGCTGTGGAACACGATGAGTTATGTACCGCAAGGATTATTAACTCATGGTTCTACGACGGGATATTGCGCTTTCAATCGCTGTTTGAAAATGAATTGAATCTTGATGAGGTGGTGCGGCTATTTGTGAATAAGACCGAGTGGGATGCAATTCAGTCGAAACTCAGAAGATGGAACGAATCGTGAATACCCTTCCTTGCACTCATTGCGGCTACCCAGAGCTCCGGCACACGAAAGACCTTGTTTGTACAAAATACGCGGCCCCGGGGTTTACTCACTCGCTTCTGATGTGTCCGGGTTTTGAAGCGTGGAATAAATCGACGGAGCCTTCTCCCGGCGAAGAACCTAAGGCCGGCATTCGAACTTATTTCCACACGCCAACCGGTGCTATTCCGAGCGTGTGGACGAAATAAATACCCCACGTGTCACAGCATGCGGGGTATTTTTTATGATACAATACGGCAACACTCCCATGTTTGGCTTTGAGTTTTCTCTCGAGAGCATCGTCCTCTTGCTCGGCTATCTTGGCATATTCGCAATGATGACAGCGAATGGTTTTTTCAGTTTTCCATCAAGCCAGGTCCTCTACATTATTACCGGATATTTCATTTCTGTAGGCACTTTTACTTGGGTCCCCGTGATAATTTTTGGAGCAGTTGGCAATACTATCGGCAATGTGCTTCTCTATGAAGCTGTGCGGCAAAAAGGCGTTGCCTATGCGCTGAAGAAAAATTTCATTCCGGAAAATCAGATCCAAAAGTTTGAGAATGTTTTCAGCGATAAAGGCGCATGGTTTTTGTTTTTCGGAAAGCTCGTCCCGGCGCTCAAAGTGTTCGTGCCTATTGCCGGCGGAATAGCCAAAACTCCGCGTATACTGTTCGCACTTCTTATGCTCACAAGTTCTGCGATCTGGGCGTGGGGTTTCAACATGATTGGCTACATATTCGGCAAGTCCTCAGATGTCTTCGGAAAATTTGCGATTGTCCTTGCTCTTTTCGCCGTCATTCTTTCGGTGTGGATTTATAGGAAAATGAATAGTGAGGAAGTGACGGGAAAGATAGAAAAACAACTTTGACTAATCCGTGTATCTGGCATATTATGACATGCGGCAGATTTTGTGGAGAGATGTTATGAATAAAGAAGAGAGCGGCGAAAAAATAAAAGAACGATTCAGGAAACTTCCGCCGGAGAAGCAAGCTTGACTGGTGAAACACGCACAACTTGTGGCAGATACGATCAATGCGAGAAGGAAAAGAAAACAAGGAGCAAAGCCGCACTAAAAGTCCCGGATATTCCGGGGCTTTTCACTTTTCATATTTAGAAAGTATTGCGTGGATCCATGTTCTCTCTTTCGGATTTAATAATATCTTTCGCGCCTTCCAAGGAGTCTGCCGCCCCAACCACGCCTTGATGGTCAACGATCAAATGAGCAACCGCCGGCGCAAGCTTTTCCAATTTTCCTTTAGCCTCAAACCGCCGTGCGGCACTTTCAAGAATGGACGCCTTTACATCATCCCTATCACCCATCTCTTTCGCAAGCTGGATGATGATCGAGATATCATCGTCGCTTAATCTTTCTTCATCGAGCAATACTGGCGTTACGATTTCTCGCACGTTCGCAGCTGTGATTTCTGTAACATCTTCATTAGAAGAAATATTTTCCTGCCCCATAAAATATAAAAATAATATTAATGCTTTTAGTATACCCCTCTCACGGAAAAGAGCAACATCTTAACACGGTGAAAAATAGAGTGGGAGGAGGGACGTGAGTCCCTCCGTCCCCTCATCGAACCGTACGTGCGGATTTCCCGCATACGGCTCTCCGATACGGTTGCCCCGTCACATTTTTCTCCTTCCTCAAAATAACCCCGAGGATTGGGCGCGCCGAAACGGCAAAGAACAATTTCGGGAAAAATTTTCTTTTCCCTTTCAAAGCCCGCGCAAGAATGTGAGCTTTGAAAAAGAAAAGAAGTGCGCTAGCATTACGTCATGAGCACGGTAGATTTCACAATACAGCGCGGAGTTTCCGATACGGGGAGAAGCCGGCGGCGCGTTGTTGTACAATTTGATGAGGAGCAATTCGAACGTGTGGCGGCGAATTTCGGCTTGTTCAATCCGAACTTTCTTGAAAGCATTTCTCGCGCGGAAAGGGATTACCGATCGGGCCGCGTACGGCGCGTATCTTCTCTTCGCGAAATTCGCAGCAAATCATGATCGCTTTTTTCTTACTGAAGAGTTCGAGAAACGTTATACCGAACTCCCCGTCGCGACTCAGAAAAAGGCGGAGAGACTCTCTTTCCGTCGCTCTTGAAGACTAACATGCCGTGATGGGCAGTATTCAATGCTGTGATGTTGTGTGAAATGAGAATGTCTGTAACTTCTTTGTGCGGATGGCCGTAGCGATTATCTTTGCCGGCGGAAGTTATCGCGTATTCCGGGCTTGTAACAGTGAGAAAAATATCCGAAGTAGATGTACGCGAGCCATGGTGCCCGAGCTTCAGAACATCCACGTCAAGCTGCTCGCCATACGTAGCGGCGAGATATTGCTCTATTGCTATTGGCGAATCGCCAGTGAGAAGAAAAGAAGTATCGCCGTATGTGAGCTTCGCGACGATAGAAGATGTATTCGTCTCTATATGTGTCATATCGCGGTCGGGGAACAGAATATCCAGAACGGCTCCATCTCCTAAGTCAATCCGCGTACCCGCACGCCCGAGATATTTCTTCGCGCCGGAAGATTCGCTATTCGCGTCGAGGATTTCATTCATGCCGTTGTCCGACAGAGCACCCGAAGCGAAATATGCGCCGGAATGGAATCGCGAGAAAACATCCGCAAGTCCGGCCGTGTGGTCGCGATCCGGATGCGTGGCGATAATGACATCAATGAAGCGATCGTAAAATGGCATTTCCCGTGCAAGTTCGCGGAGCACTTTTGCATTCGGCCCGCCATCTATCAAAACCTGATTGCCATCGGGGCTCTCAACAAATATCGCATCACCCTGCCCCACATCGAGAAATGACACCGTAAGCACCCCCTCGCGACTCTCTGCAAATAGGGCGTACCAAGAGAAAATCGCGGTGAGAAAGAGCGCGCCAAGCACGAAATATTTGAGTTTCGAAACGGAAGGCATGAAGGAAGAATAAAGAATGTGTTAGCAAGTTGCAAGGACATTTCAAAATTTCCCCCCATTCTCTGGAGCTTCTGCGGATTGAGGCAAGAAGGCGTTTTGCGAAATAATTTTGTTTCGCAAAATCTCTCTCCTCGAGAGTCTCACTTGCCTTTCGCTTTTTGCAAGGCGGTCCGCACGAGCTTCGAAGAATGGGAAAAATTATATCGGGAAAGCAAACACTGCAAACGGCAGTTCCGCAAAAAATTCTGCGCTGAGGAAAATATACGAAAGTAAGATGTGCGCGATGGCGGCAAATGGAAATGCGAGAGAGTGTGCAAAAAAACTGTTGGCTAATCCAAGCAGTCCGGTGAAGAACCCAAAGAACATGGCAAAGGGCACGGCAGGAAGTGCAAGAAGATTGGCGGGAAGGGCGTAGAGCGAAAATGTCCCAGTCATCCAGAGCAATAATGGCAAGACGGCAATTTGCGTCGCTATTGTGTCACTCGCAATAGTGCGAAAGATGTTCCCCACCTTCTCTCCCTCCCCCCACCCCTTCGGGGAGCCCCCCTCTGGCAGAGGGGCAGGAATTTTTGTAATGTATTTTGATATTTTCGGAGAAAACACAAGAAGCCCTAACGTTGCGGCGACAGAGAGTTGAAACGACGGGTCGGAGAGAAGCGCATGCGGATTCCAGAGTATCATGAGCAGTGCGACGAAGAAAAGAAGTCGTACGCTTTCTGCTTCGCGCCCCATGTGTCGTGCGGAGAGAACTATAATCGCCATAAGTCCCGCGCGCACCGTGGCGGCATTGGCACCCGTCATGAGTACGAAGAGGAATGTAAACGCGCTTCCCAATGCAAGCCCGGAAAGCCGCGGAAGGAATGCGAGCAACCTCATCGTCCAGTCCACGACAAGCGTAATATTGTATCCGGAGAGAATGACAATATGCACCAACCCCACAATTCGAAAGTCTTCCAGCAAATCTTTTGAAAGGGCGTGCTTTTCACCCAAGAGCAGCCCCCCAAGCAATCCCGCTGATGGTTCTGGCACAGAATGATTAACTGATTCTAAAAAAGAATGTTTGATGGCAAAAAGTTTTTCTTTTACCACATTCACTTCGCCATGCGCAATAAGAGTAATCTTGGGAAACGCTATTTGATAGTGAATGCCGTCTTTCGCGAGATATGAAACATAATCAAACTCGCGGTTATTTTCTGTCATGAAATTCTCCGGCCGAGTAAGCTTCCCCTCCGCTCGCACCCTGTCTCCGTACTGTATGTGCGTCAGGCGATCGGTGGCAAGAAGGATTTTCTCCTGCGACAGGGGAAGAATGTTTTTCTGACGAGACTGGGTGGGGGCGCGGCCAAATTCATGAAACGAATTTGGGGGGAGAGGCGAGGAAGAAAAATTTTCCTCCCCTGTCGCATCTGGACGCAGTACCAGCAATGCAGAATTTTCCCGCATATCCCGCTCATCATCTATCACGCCCTCTATTACTATTTTTTCTCCAACAAAAGCATCAAGTGAGTAGTCGCGAATTTGAGATACTGACATACGCGCAACACCTAGCCCGAACGACAATACTCCAATTGCAACAAGCGCAAGACTTTTTTTGCCGGAAGCGCGTGAGAAAAATGCCGTTAACGCGCCAAGCAGTGCGAAAAACATCCCGCTTGAAATCCCGAACGAAAAGAAAGAAGCGCAAACAACCCCAAATGCGAAAGAGAAAATGAGAATATAGAAAATTTTCGCCCCGAGAGACAGAGAATGCATGCGCCAAGTCTAGCCGAAATCAAAATTTTGTAAATCGCGTAGGCGGTATTTACAAAATCAGGATGGTACTGTATACATAACATGGTTTGGCAATCTCGCCAAAGCGTTCGCACGTTGACTTAACCCACGTGGAGGTTGTTTATGGGCATTAAATTTATGGGATTTTTACTTCCAAGATACAAGGTGGACAAAACCTGTGATGCGCTCTTTGAGCTTGCGGTGAGAAAAGGTGACCGCAGCTACGGCTCCTCAAATCGGGAATCTGATGACAGAGGATTTGGAGGCCGGAGTAGCGAAACAAAAATCTATACGCTGAAAGATCAGGACAATACCGTCAAGGCCACTGAAGTGATATATAGCGAATGCACTAAATATCACGAAAATAATGGTAGCAGAAAATCCTTGGAAGTTTCGAGCGGAGGAACACAACTTTTTCGTGCCTTTCGCGAGGGCGAA
>CAZRNX010000011.1:0-13506 GCA_964601555.1 uncultured Candidatus Saccharibacteria bacterium
TGGTCATGGAGGATACGGCGGGCATCATGGGGGAAGCGACGTCTACGAACAACAAAAAATACAGAACAGCCTGGAAGCGGAGAAGGCGCTTGCGGCAAAAGATTATGACGCCGATGTCGAAAGAGCACAGGTACGAAACGAATATGAAACCGGGCAAATCAGCGAGGAAGAGGCCAGGTATAAAATGAGAATTATTGACGCGAAAGACAAGGCCGTGGGGAAAAGCATTAGGGCGAACCGTAGAGCGATGAACAAAAGCATCCAGCGAGAAAAACGATATGTACAGAACATATACCGCCACTATGGCGGCAGTCATCACGGACACAACCGTCATCGTCCAAATTGGCGGCCATGGTCGCGTTAGATCGCTTCTAAGAGTGCGGCGGTGATGAAGGTTTCAATAAATGAGGCGAGGGCGAGAAGCGGGATGACAATCATGCCGAATTTTTGAAGCGCGAAAGAAAGCGCGAGTTTGAAAGCGCCGCGGCTGTGGATCTTGCGCCAAAATGCCCCGCCGAGAAGCATACCGTAAGCGGAGGCAAGAATAAGGCCGGGGAGTTCGAAAATTCCATGCGGAATCGTACCGAGAAGAAGTATTCGTGCGCCTTCCGCGCCCCAAACCGCCGTCCCAATAATACCGAGAATCAGACCGTTAAAACCGACGAAAAGAACCGGTACGATGCCGAAGAACGTTCCGAGCGTCATGGCGAGAAATACTTTGACGGCATTGCTCCCGAAAATAAGAATGAAGAGCGACACTTTTGAAAGGTCGCCGACTCCGGCCACCTCCTTCGCAAGAAGAGCGAGGATTTTTTCCGTTTCTTTCGGAGCGGCATTCCCGGCGACAAACCCGAGCGCGGCCGCGATGACAAAGAGCGCCGAAAGAACAACTGCATGGCGGATAGCGCCTCGTGCCAGTGAACCGCTTCCCCTGCGAGCCGCGAACGCCGTCATGGATTTTGTTCGGCGTTTAGCTCGATAGAAAACTTCGCGCCCTTCCCCGATCCTTCCGACTCCGCCCAGATGCGTCCGCGATGCGCCTCTATCATAGACTTAGCCACATAGAGGCCAAATCCTGTTCCTTCAGTGTAAAGCTTTCGCCCGCTCTTTTTGCTCCCGCGGCTGAAGCGCTGGAAAAGGTGAGGCATGTCGCCGGGAGCGATGCCAATGCCTGTATCCTCGACAGAGAGTGTGAGCTTTCCCGTTTCGTGGTTATTTCTTATTCTTATTTGAACGCTTCCCTTTGGAGTGTATTTAATCGCATTATCCGCAAGATTGGATATAATCTGGCGCATTTTCCCCTCGTCTGCGATCGCAAAACAGCCGCCCCCAGAATCGGCAAAGAACGAAAGTCCAAGTCCCTTCTCTTTCGCTCTTGGCTCAAATTCTTGAAAAACTTCTCTGGCAAGTTTCGCAATGTCCACAGTGGCGAATTGATAAGAAAGCTTCCCTTGTTCAATGCATGAAAGATCCAAAAAGTCCTCAATTATCGCGATAAGATTCTCGGCGGATTGCATGATGCGCCCGACAGGCTCTGTCGTTTTTTCCGGCAACTTCCCATATGATCCCTCAATGAGCATGGAAGCGTACCCCTTGATAGCCGTCAAGGGTGCGCGAAGCTGATGGCTTGCGATGGAAACAAACTCGCTTTTCATCTGATCCATCTCGCGCAAGTGCAGGTTGGCGTCGGTAAGCTCGCGCGCAATTTCCTCTATTTTCTCACGCTGATTGATTTCTTGTTTTACTCCCCGCACAACAAGTATGCCCATGGAAAGGGCGCCCAAGAAAACCACCGAATTTATCGTTAGTTGATTCGCATCGCGCGAATTGAGAAGGTCGAAAAAGAGTACGAATATAAGTAAAATCACACCAGCTTCTGCGAGAATCGGCCTCAAATTGAGAAAGCTATGTTTCACTATGGCATACGCGGTAAATATGACAAAGGGGAGAGTATAAAGATGGCTGAAACGAACAAGATCGACATTCCGGAATCTGATGTAACCAATGAAGGCTAACAATAATACAAATAATATTGTCAGAATGAGTCCAATGAGGAGATAGAGAGCTTGTCTTCTCTTTTTTAGGGATTGCTCTTTATTATATTTCCACACGAGAATAATCAAGCCGCCCAATAAACTCCCTACAGTAAACAGGCCAAACACGGGTATGGCGGGGCCTGGAATCGGTAAGCCGTTGTGATCCAGTCCGGAAAAAACATAAGGAGAAAGTGTCAGAAAGGCAACAACTAAAGCCCCCAGAGAAAACAGCCACATTGCGTAACGAAAGTGGTGAACTCTCTCTGAAAAAGTAAAAGCATTAATGAAAAGAATGAAAAAATAACTGTGCAGAACCGCCAGGAACATAACAAATCGGACAACATCGAGAAAATAGTTGTGCCCAATAGCAACAAACGAAAGGAAGTTCACCCCCGCCCAGGCTGTTTGCACCGCAACAAATAATACAAAAAAGTTTTTGATGCTGTTTTTGCCCGCATACAGCCAAACAACAACAGCCAAAACTATGTTTGAAAAAATGGCAAGCAAAAACAGAGGAAATTCAAAGCTTTCGGTAAACATCATATTATCATTTTAACAGTAAATATCTAAAATGCACAAAGGATTCTTATCACTTCACCCATGCCTGCTTGCCGGATGACGCGAATACCTTCAGATCGTGGTACCGGCGGAGAAAAATCCGAAGGTACTCCTTCTTCGGATTGACTGTCAAGAGATAGTTGAACTCCGTGATATATTTCCGCATTTCCCGAAGAATTTTTCTCTTCACTTCCTCTTCAAGAAGTCGCGTCGGGCGTATGAAATTTTTCAACTCGACATGAATGTTCAGACGGCCATCCATGTTTTCTAATTCTTGCTTTTTTATCTGGAATTTCCCCGTGCAATACTTATGAAGCTCGCGGTGATTCAAGATATCTCGAATGGTCTCCGGATAGATGTTGATGCTCATAAGAGACACCGCTCCATCGCTCCTGTCATGGACATATACAAAGGGCAGCTTCAGTATGTAGCGGTGTATATTTCTCCGCTTCGCTTCAACGAAAACGTCGACGCCGAAGCGGGCGCAGATTTCGTGCATCTTCTCGAACGGAATTACTCCTCCCATGTCCGGGAAACGATAGCGAATGAGCGGGATGGACGAACCGTAGCCCGTCGCGACGATTTCCCCGTCTTGCTCTTCGAAATAGACGATTTCCGGATGATATTGCGCAAGCGTCGGCATTCCCCCGGCGCCCGGGAAGAGAGCGCGGAAGAGGTCCTTGTTATTCTGTGCGAGCTCCCGGACGAGAGTCGAAAGCGCTGTTTCGTTAGCCATGCCGGAAAGTTCTACCGTGCCGTAGATATTCACGATATCGGTATAAATATTTTTTATTCGCGCCTTACTCGCGATATATTCGCGAAAGGCATTCGAGAATCCTTCTGCTGCCATGATAATCCTAATGGAGTAATCTCGGAAATCCACGCCTTCACTCTCGGCATTGTCCATCATGTCTTTCAGAAAAGGCGGGTACCCGACGAAAATGACCTGGTCATAATAGCGCCCCAATTTCTTCAGCGTTTTTAAAAAGAGGGGGATGTCGGGTCCCACCGGAGCTATCGTGATGCGGTGACCCTTGCGGGCAAGCTGGTTGAAATACTTATAGCTCACGATTCCGCCTATCCATATTCCGAGTCCGAAACTTATAATGACAAGCGTGCTCTTCCTCTCAATCTCGAACTGGTTGCGGAGAAAAATCTCGCTCAAATATTCGTGCAGTGTATCTCCCCTCTCTCCGCGCGGGAAATAGAACGGCTCGCCGGTCGATCCTGAAGTGGCGGATATAGTTGTTGCAAGCGTTACATCCCTTCCCGGGAAAAGGTCGGCATACTCGTATTTTCTGAGATACGAATCCTTGTCTGTAAGGGAAAGAGACGAGAAATCGCTGATACTTCTGATCCTTTCCGGCTTTATCTGACGTTCCGCGAGAAACTTCTTATACGCCGGAACTTGTGTTGAAATATGGCGGAAAAGATCCATGGCAAATTTCTTTCCGTTTTGATCCCATACGGAAGGATGCAAAGATTTCAGGTCGCGCAAATCTCTCTCCGCATTCCGTGAAATTGTAGGATGAAAAAATTTCTTTTTCACTTTTATCATATGCCATATTCTTTCTTGAAGATTTGCGCCGCCTCATTTCTCCTCTTCACCTCTTCTTTGCCCATATGTCCGGGAACAAATGATGCGTCGAGGGAGAGTACGACACGATTGTCATCAACCTTTTCGCCGTTAAGGATTTTCCGTGCGGCATACGACATCGCCGCGGCATTGAGGAGTGCGGCATTCCCAAGCTGGGGCCATGATACAAGCGTCTTCCCAATTTCGAGGAGAGACGCCCTCATTCGTTCAGTCACATTCTCCGCGCCGACATACTGCGTTATAAGCTTGCCGATTTCAAACTTATGCAATCCTTTCAGCTTGCCATAGTTCGCCTCGCCTATCCTGCCGTGAAATGCAGGGATTGTCTGGTCAAGATCATATCGCTCAATATCGACCATGCCGTTATCGCCGTTATCCGTGGCCATAATAAGCGGGATCTTCCTTTTGCGGCACTCCTCTCGAGCAAGGTATTTGATATGAAAAGCGTCTATTTCCTCGACCATAATATCAAGTCCGTCAAAAAACTTTTCAATATTTTTCTCATGAAGGCCGTCGGAAAGCCATTCTATCTCCGTGTAGGGATTGATGGAATATGCGATTCGGGAAACCATTTCGGCTTTCTTCAGTCCCAAATTCTCCACGCTGGTGACGATACGATTGGTATTTGAAAGCGAGAGCGTATCGAAATCTGCGATCTTTATTTTCTTCGCGCCGCCGGAGAGAACAATGGCAATCAGAATATTCGCGCCTACGGAAAGTCCGGCAAAGCCGAAAGTAGCGTTGTAAAATTTATCCTGCTCTTCTTCTGTGATGAGATTTTTGTTTCTCGCCGTGCGCACCTTGTAGAAATCTCGCTCCGGAAGAATATGGATAAGCGCGCCGCTCCAGGGGAAGTACGCCCATACGCCGTGTTCGGCAAGCGGCCTTTCCTTTTCTTTTGCAGCAAGATATTCTTGAAACTTTTCTTCAAAGTTCGGCGCATAAACGAGAGAAGGATTTTCCACTTGGAACAATTCTTGCAACTGTTCCTTAAACTCGTCAACTATGGAAAAGACGCCTCCATCGGCAAAAAGCCGCTCCATGCTTATCTGGTCTTCCTCTCTTGCCGGGTCAAAAAGTATGGGCCGCGAAGGTTTCTTCTCGGACTTTTCACGCGATAATAGCTGGTTGAAATTGAAATTCATGAATGTGAAATTTGCGTGTGGGCCTGAAAAGAAAGTATAGTATGACACATGCTGAAGAAAGTATGAACTGGACAAAATTATTAATTATGATATGAAATATATAGCTTGACGCCGAGTTTCCAGCCGCTGGTGGGTGGAAATGCTACGGTGCAAGTACTTTGAGAGGGTAAAGATATGGTACGGAGGGGAATTCATCAGATTATTACCTGCCCGAACGAGCCGGCGCAAGACGTGCTGGTCCGTGTCCTTGAAGAAGTTGCGGGTATCGTGCCAATAGGCAGGCGTGATACGGAATCCGCGTTCCGTGTGTATTATCCGGAAGCGATATCACGGACGATCATCAATGTGGGCGCCTCGAATATGCATGGCGCTCTCGGTCTGCATACGCACGGTATCGCGCTGGAAGTAGAAAACCCTCTTCTTGCCGCAAGAATGGCGCAGAGGATTTTCAAAGAAGCCGGGATGCAGTCGAGCGTTCACCAGAATATCGAGCCGGAAGATCCGCATATCGTCTTTCTGACGGTATTCGGATTTCCCGGAAGATTCATCGTCTTCTGGCCGCCTGAACAGGACGAGTCGGCAAGTCTTTCGCCGATGATTCCGTGGGATGACCTAAGGCGTTCGGCTTGACATATAGAAGGACCCGAACCCCGGCTCTACGGCCGCCGGGGTTTTATGTCACCTCCTCTGCTCGCAACCGCGGACTGTGGCGCGCGGAGAGAATGGCATGTCCAAGACGCATGAAGAATTGCGGACGAAAATTTGTTCCTAAAAGTTCCTGAAGCTCTCTCCAATACTCCCCCACCACTACAGACGCGGCAAGCGGATGCGTTGAGAGCTTCTCCATCTCGGCTATAAGCATAATGCGTTGGGATAACCGGCCCGCTTCAATCTGAGCTCTTACGGTATCGTCTTTCGTGCTCACTACCACAAATGCGGGCGTGTGCTTAAGCAAAAGTTCCTCATTCTCCTTTTGTATTTTTTTCGGAAGGCCAAATATGGGAACGAGCAACGGCGCAAGGTAAGAAATAAGCGCCGGCATTCCCATGCTAAATCCCGGCATGCCAAGAGGAGAAGATGTGTAGCTTCCGGTCATGTGCGCCGCAAGCTCTTCCCGGAATGCTTGGTCGGCAAAGGCATCCCTCCCCGCGCGGTTGGTAATATCTGACGCTGTGGTTCGCAATTTTTCATCCAAAATAATACGAACGTTTACATCAGGATCTTGCGGCAAAGAAGTTGCGCGTGAGAGAAAATCTTCGCTCGGAGCGCCTCTCTCATATTTATTTCTATTCACCCTGCGAGTAAGGATGGCCTTTATAATCTTCTCCTTTTTACTCTCTTCATCTTGCGGCGGAACTTTTTCGTAAAAACGCGCAAGAATATACCCTTCGTCTTGAACTTCTATCTCATGGCCGAGTCCGTAATGCTCTCCGGCAAGAAGCAGGTTTTCAAGCGCGCATCCGAGACTTACAAAAAGCAGTCGGTTCTCCGGATCGCCCTTCGTTAGGGCGCGGGAATATTCCGGCGTGAGCAGAATCTCA
Source organism: uncultured Candidatus Saccharibacteria bacterium (assembly GCA_964601555.1). Taxonomy (GTDB): domain Bacteria; phylum Patescibacteriota; class Minisyncoccia; order Phycocordibacterales; family CAIJYI01; genus CALMXW01. The sequence continues at coordinate 6,878 of CAZRNX010000011.1, forward strand.
CTCTCGCGAACTTCGAACTTCCACGGCTGGCTGTTGTGGCTTGATGGAGCGAGAACGGCAAAGCGGACAAGAAATTTCAGCCTGTCCGCGAGGCTTTTGTGCCTGTAAAAATCTTCGAGCTGTACCTCCCACGCTTCATAGTTCTGCCCCATATTTTTTATTTTACACCCCCTCTTCTTTGAGCGCTTCGACGGCTTCGCGCGCTTTCTTGGAGAGTTTCTTCGGGAGCTTCAGGTTGATCTTGATAAGAAGGTCGCCGCGGGAATTGCGGTCGTATGGAATGCCCTTGCCGCGGAGGCGGAGGATTTCGCCATGTGAAATCCCTTCCGGAATTTTCACCGAGAGTTTCGCGTCGTCGAGCGACATCAGGTTATATTCCGCACCCAAGAGCGCATCGGAGAGCTTGATGTCCAAGGTCATCGCAAGATTGTTCCCCTCGCGGTGGAAAACTTTGTGCGCCGCGACATGAACTTTCACGTACAAATCGCCCGCGATACCTCCCTTCTGTACGGCTTCTCCTTTTCCGGAAAATCTGATCATTTCGCCATCCTTGATCCCGGGCGGAACGATAACGTGGATTTCTTCCTGTCCTTTATGCACTCCGGCGCCTCGGCAAATGGAGCATTTCTCTTTCGGCACTTCCCCGCGGCCGTTACAGGCATCGCATTCTCTCTGCGTACTGAATGTTCCGAAAATGGTTCGCTTCGTGTCATGCACTCTCCCCTGCCCGTTGCAGGCCGAACACTTCACTATCGGTGCACCGGCTTTTGCCCCGGAACCAGCGCAGTCATTACAGAGGATTGTTTTCGGGATAAGCACCTTGCGTTCCGTGCCAAAAATGGATTCTTTGAACGGTACCTCTACGTCAATCGCAATGTCGCGGCCGCGCTTCACGCGTTTCTGCCTTCCGCCCCCGCCGAAGAAATCGCTGAATACGTCGCCCAGATCGAATTCAACGCCGTCAAATCCCTGTCCGTTCGCAAAACCGGAGAAATCAAATCCTCCGAACCCTTGTCCTTCTCGTCCTATGTCACCGAACGTTGAACCGTACGTGTCATACTCCGCGCGCTTCTTATCGTCGGAGAGTATCTGATACGCTTCATTAATCTCTTTGAACTTATCCGCCTGTCCGCCCTTGTCCGGATGGTACTGATGCGCTAGCCGACGAAAAGCCGTTTTTACCTCGTCTTTTGTTGCGTCTTTCGGTATTCCGAGAGTATTGTAATAGTCTTTGGTTGCCATGAGAGTATTGAAATATACGTGAGAGTTTATGTCAACCACAGTATAGCACAGAATGAATGAGAAAGAAAAATTGACAATAAATAATACATATGCTTAGATATATTCAGGCAATCCAGCCTACGTGGAGGTTATCTTGTCACACACATCTCTAAACAACTCAATCTCAAAACTGCAAACTGTGGAAAACGACACCGCAAGGTTTTTACAAGTAAATACGCCGCTTCCCTTCTCAAGAAGCGGCGTCTTGAACCCCGCGTGATTATTTCGCAAATCTTGTAGCGTACCGCGCTTCGGCGAAGAGATACTCTATGTTGCTCTTTGCTCTCTTGCCGTACTTTTTCTCAAAAGATGCCAGAGGGTAAACTGCTTCCCTATCAAAGATAGTGTTGAGAAATGCAACCTGCCCCCTTATAATCGCTGCTTCATTCGGGACGGCGCTTCTCTGTTCTTCCCTGATTTGTTTCGTGTGCTCCATAAAATCCTCAAGCGGAAGGGAAAGACTTAAGAGGTCCAGAGAAACGAGCAGTTGCGCGTCTCTGTTGGCTTCAGGGGGCATGTCTTTGTGTTTGGTCCAGAGAATAAGCCCCACCACATCCAGGCCGAATTGTTCCGCGCAGCCGAGATCGCCAAGTTCGCACCTAGCAAACCAGGCACTTTCTTCTTCGTTGATTCTTGATCCGATCTCGTAGATCGCATCATGAAACCAGATGGCGGCCTCCACCGCTTCCGGATTCCTTGCCAGACACCGCACCGGAGAAAACTCTTTGAGCAAAAATGCGATGTGCTCAAAGGTATGATACTTCCTATGGGACTCGGCATATTTCTCGGCAAGCTTTCGATATGCCGCCTGAATTTGCGAGGAGTTCTTAACCCCCAATCTGCGGCAGAATTCCTGCCACCGAGGATATAAATTTATCGTTGCCATGGCCTTCGCTCCATTCTAATCATTGCAATTTTGAGAGAACCCTACTATAGTTATTATCATTAAACTAAAGCAATGTCAACAATTCTTGCCATAGAGACGAGCTGTGATGAGACAGCGATAAGTATTCTGGAAGTCAGAGCTTCCAGAATAAAAATTCTCGCCAATGAGGTTATTTCGCAGATAGAAATCCATAAGCCGTATGGAGGCGTATTCCCCAATTTGGCCAAGAGAGAACATAAGAAAAACCTGCCCGTGCTCTTAGAAAAAGTTCTTAAAGCTTGCGGACATGCAGATATTGATATCATCGCCATAACACACGGCCCGGGTCTTGAGCCGGCGCTCTGGGAAGGAATCGTATTTGCCCAAAAGCTCGGCGCCGAGTGGAAAAAGCCGGTCGTGCCGATCAACCACATGGAGGGGCATATAGTCGCCGGGCTCCTAAGTTCAAAATCCAAAATCCAAAATCCAAAATTTCCCGTTCTAGCACTTCTCATCTCCGGCGGACATACGGAACTGGTGCTAATGAGAGGCTGGTTCCAATATGAGATCGTCGGCGAGACCCGCGACGATGCCATCGGCGAAGCGTTTGACAAAGTTGCACGTATTTTAGGTCTTCAATATCCCGGCGGCCCGGAAATTTCTAAACTCGCGGAAAAATTCAGAGTTACAAGTGACAAGTTACAAGTGACAAGTTACAAGCTCCCTCGTCCCATGCTTCATTCGCATAATTTTGATTTTTCTTTTTCGGGTCTCAAAACAGCGGTACTCTATATGACACAAAAAATTCCGAATCTATCTCCAAAAATCAAACGAGAGATTGCATACGAGTTCGAAGAGGCAGTGACGGAGGTGCTTCTTGTAAAGACACTCGCGGCGGCAAAAAAATATGGGGTGAAAAGTCTCATCTTGGGTGGTGGCGTCTCGGCAAATACTCATATTCAGAAAGTATTCAAAGGTAAAATCGGGAAAGAACTTCCCGACATGAAGCTTTTTCTCCCGCAAAAAAGACTCACTACCGATAATGCGCTTATGATTGCACTCTCAGCAGGACTTCGGTTGCTTCGCGGCACAATAAGGATGACAAAAACGCCGGGCACACTGAAAGCTCAAGGCAACCTGCGGCTTGCCGGATAATTTCACTCTTCACCCGCCAGGTATTCCGGCTTCTCGCGGGCCATATAGTCAAGCACCTGGCGCATGACGTATGGGGCGCCTGTTAGATTGGATGCAGGCCCTCTCTCCATCACAATCGCAAAAGCGTACTTTGGCTTTTCGTACGGGAAAAATCCAATCACCCACGAGTTCACAAACTGCTTGGAAGCTCCGAGTTCGGCGGTTCCTGTTTTGCCGGCCACATGCACGTCGTATGCATTGAGCCCCTTTGCCGTCCCTTCAAGCACCGCGAGGCGCATGCCTTCTTTGACGATGGCGAAATATTTTTCCGGCACAGGAATGTTCTTTCGTGCTTGTTGAGAACTTTTTACACCCGTTGGAAGAGAGGGAGTGCTTGACGCGGCGAGGAGGGTTGGTGTGACAAGCATTCCGTTCGTTGCGATCGCAGAGACCGCGCGAACCGCTTGAATGGGTGTTACCTGCATGCCGTACTGGCCGATGACTGTGTGATAGGTGTCGCCCAAGAGCCATTTCGCGCCGTCAAAAGTTTTCTCTTTCCACACTGGATCGGGAATGATGCCTTCTTCTTCTCCGGAAAGTCCCAGGCCGGTTTTCTCGCCAAAACCGAAGAGTTCCATATATTTTTTAATGCGCAAGATCCCCAATCCTTCCTGCCCTCCGTATCCTCCGCCGATAGTATAAAAATATACGTCCGATGAGACGGCGAGTGCGTGCCTCATGTCTACATAACCGTGCGCTTTCCAATCCTTGAAAACACTGGGCTTGTCGGGAAAGTAGGGGTTGGGGATTGAGACAGAGCCGGTGGACAGAATTTGCTTCTCGGGAGAAACAATCCCTTCCGCAAGCGCCGCGAGAGCCATGAAGGGCTTGACAATTGAACCGGGCGCATAGAGGCCGTGCACCACTCTATTGATAAAGGGCGTGCGAGTGTCTTGATTGTAGGCGGTAATTTTGTCTTCATTTCCTTCTGTGATATCTTTCTGGGTATATTCCGGGAAACTCGTCATCGCAAGAATTTCTCCGCTCTCTACGTCCATGATAACCCCCGCGCCGCCCTTGAAATTCACTTGATTCGCCAAGTCTCTGATACGGGCATAGAGCTCTGACTGTACGCCGGCATCCATAGAAAGAGAGATGTCATTGCCCGCAACGGGCGCCTCGATAACGCTCTCCGACTCCACTCTCCCCAGCGCATTCACTTCTTGTATTTTTAAACCATTTCTGCCGGAAATAATTCCATTGAATTCTTTCTCGGCACCGTCCATTCCCTGAAACTCAGTCTGATAATAAACGCCTTGCTTGTCTTTCGCCGGGTATTTCACGTACCCGACCGCATGCGCAAGACCGGAGGAAAGAAGGTATTCGCGTGACAAAAAATCTTCCGCAGTGCCGGGTGTCGTGCTTGCCGCGTCTGGGGTAGAACTTGCCCAGCCCATACTTGTCGCCGGAAAAGAAGGGGGTGTATTCCATGCAAGCCGTTCGCCGTTCTTGTCGTAAATAATTCCGCGACTTGCAAAAACGATAGAATGCTCAAGGCGGTTCTCTTCCGATCTCTCGCGCATCGCTTCTCCCTCCACAATTTGCAAATCCCACGCTTTCCAAGAAAAAATAAAAAAAACAAAAAGGAACGCGCCGCCTGTTAAAAATAAAGAAAGTTTTGAAATCGGCCTCTCAATGCGTCCCTCAAGCTGGTGCGTATCGAATTCCGGCAAATTGCTGGAATCCAAAAACACCTCGTTCGGATCAAGCGCATGCTTTTTTCTTTTTCTGCGGGTTTGTACCATAGCTTAATTCTAATATCAGAGTCAGCGATTAAACTCAATATGTAACTACAATAATTCTACCGCAATCTCTCGAATTTTTGTAAGAGCTTTATCGTTTGTGATAAATTTGTTTGCGCCGGCGTCAATGGCGGTCGCTATATGTATGGCATCCGGCGTCGCGATGCCGTACTTTGCTCGCAGATCGGAAGCAAACCAGACGATGCGTTCATTCAGATTCAATACGGAGAGATGCGGAAATTTTCTGATGTGGCGTTCGTATTGCGCAGCGAGATCTGTTCGGTCTTGTATTTTTGGACCAGTCAGTATTTCTACCATGCCAATAACAGAGAAGACTCCTTCCTTCTTCCCGTCGCGTAAAGTTTGAAAAATGCGCCGCACTCTCGGCAAGTACTTTGGATGCTCTTCCAAAAGATAAATAAAAATCGGTGTATCAAGTGCGATTATTTTTGCCATGATGCGCGTTCTTGTTTAATATACTTCTCTGTCCCGCCAAGCGAACGCCACATTTCTTTTCCAAGTCCTTGAAGTGCTAGAACGGGGTCGGCATCATATTTGACAAGCACCGCCTTTTCGCCACTGACGGGATACAGAGCGACTTCTTCTCCCGCACGAAGCCTCATGCTCTGGCGCACTTCTTTGGGCACTACGATTTGATATTTCTTCGAAAGCGTTGTTGTTGGCATGTTTTTTTATATTATCTATTATGTTTTACATAATAACAAACGTAAAACAAAAATGCAAACTTCAATATTACCGCACTTTCGTCTTCATAAAAGCGACAAGTGTATATAGAGCCAGCGAGAATGCGAAAAAGAAATACTGGAAAGAAAAATTTTCTGTAAATTGTATCGGAAAACTGAAGAGTGCATCGAAGAGAAGAGCGGCGGCAGGAGCTTCATAAAATTTCTTGAAATATATCATCCCGGACAGCGCCAGAAGAGCAAACAACCACCACGGCGAAAAGAGAACGGCGCAGACGAGCAGCGCGTCAAAAAGAATGCGCATGAAAAGTTCGCGGTTATTCATTTCTCCCATCTGTTTTTTGGGTTGATACAATACCGACATAGCGAAGTTCAAATGGATTGACCGGGAGACGCAGGTGCACAGTTACAAACAAAAGGGAAGGGTCCGGGTTGATCGCCTCGACAATTGCCACAAGAGCCCCTGAAACGCCGGGAAGGAAGGCCGTATCGCCAACTTCCACGTCCGCGTCCTTCGGAAGCTCTGTGCTGAATGTTCCCCCGCCCTGGCCGATAAGTGTTGCGGAAATATTTTCCGGCCCCAAGAATACGGGCGTCTTCTCGCGAGCGGAAGAAAAAAGCTTGGAACGAGACGCAACCGAAGAAGACTCCGCCACGGTCCCTATCGCCATAAGCACGGCGGACGACGACGCGGTCTCTGCTTCAAATCCTCCCACAACCATATCCCCTGCATGCACTTCTAAGTTTGTTCCCGCGTCGATATGAAGCGTATCAAAAGGAAGGCCTTTCGATGAAGTAAGGACCCCGGCAAGCACAGGATTCCCAACCCCCCCCCTCCCAAGC
>CAZRNX010000012.1:0-13480 GCA_964601555.1 uncultured Candidatus Saccharibacteria bacterium
CTAGAACAAACATTACTATGCAGGTTGTGATTTTGTGCGGCGGCCGCGGAATGCGGCTGCATGAAGAAACAGAGCTTCGTCCAAAACCGATCATTGAGATCGGCAACTGGCCGCTAGTTTTCCATATCATGAGCATGTATGCCCACTACGGACATAAGGAATTTATCTTATGCCTCGGCTATAAGTGTCAGATGATAAAGGACTATTTCTTGAATTTTCATGAGCTGATGAGTGATTTCACTCTATCGCTCGGATCCAAAACAAAAAAAATAACATACCATGAGAATTCGTTTCCGAATAATTGGAAAATAACGTTCGTCAATACCGGTATTGAGACACAAACGGGCGGACGTATAGCTCGCATCAAGAAGTTCTTACACGGCAAAGATGAGGATTTTTTCCTCACTTATGGCGACGGGCTTTCTGATGTGAATATAAACGAGCTGTATCGTTTCCATAAGGCTAAGAATCGTATCGCAACACTTACTGGTGTTCAGCCGTTGAATGCGTTCGGGGTTATTGAACCCGCTGACGGACTGGTAAAGACATTTGAAGAGAAGCCGCGCCAAAAAAGCGGGTATATTAGCGGGGGGTTTTTTGTCTGCAACAAAAAAATTTTTGATTACCTGTCGGAAGATGAGAGTCATGTCTTTGAGAGCGATACGCTTCCGGCGCTTGCGAAAAACAGCGAACTTGCGATTTACCAGCACGGCGGTTTTTGGTATTGTGTGGATACCATGAAACATCTTACCGATCTGCGGCAGATGCATGCCGAAGGAAATCGCCCGTGGATGATTTGGGAACAATCATGAGCTATTGGAAAGACAAAAACGTTTTTGTAACCGGCGCCACAGGCTTTTTGGGCTCGTGGCTTGTGCGCGATCTTCTCGAGCGTAAGGCAGACGTGGTCGCCCTCATTCGCGACGAGACACCGCATTCACTCCTCTCTATAAACGGAGACGACAAGCGAATTTCAGCAGTACGCGGTTCGCTCGAGGAGTATAGTGTTCTTGAACGCATACTTAATGAATATCAAGTTGAGGTCATTTTTCACATTGGCGCTCAGACTCAGGTCGAGATCGCTAACCGCAACCCCATCTCTACATTCGAAGCAAATATCAAAGGAACATGGAACCTCCTCGAAGCGAGCCGGCGTAGCCCGCTTGTCAAAAAGGTGCTTATCGCATCGTCCGACAAGGCGTACGGCGAACAAAAAAAGCTCCCGTACGACGAGTCGCAAGCGCTTCACGGCAGCCACCCGTATGACGTTTCGAAAAGCGCGGCTGATCTTATCGCACAATCCTATTTTTCGACATATTCATTGCCGGTATGCATTACGCGATGCGGGAATTTTTTTGGCGGAGGCGATTTTAACTTTAATCGGCTTGTTCCGAGCGTTATTCGCGCCGCGATTAGCGAACAGAGACCGGTCATCCGAAGCGACGGCACCATGCGGCGCGACTATCTCTATATAGAAGACGCCGTGCATGCCTATCGGCATCTTGCGGAAAAGATGGACGATGCGTCAACCCATGGACAGGCGTTTAATTTCAGCGCCGAAAACCCTCTCACCGTCCTTGAAATGACCGAGAGAATTCTGTCTCTCATGAATAGCGGGCTTAAGCCGAATGTGCTCGGCATAGCGAAAAACGAAATACCGGATCAATACCTCTCTGCGGCGAAGGCGCGTAGCATGCTTGGTTGGAAATCTCAATACTCTGTCGATGAAGGCTTGAAAAAAACGATTGCATGGTATACAAACCATTATAGCAAACCGCGGGTATGATTTGGCTTGCTAGTACAGTCTATATAGCTATCTTATTTTTCTTTGGATGGCAGTTCTCCCGTTATATTTTGTGCGAGAATCGGATAGAGCGCCTCTGCGCTCTATCCGGGATCCTCGGTGTCGGCCTCTATTCTTTTTTTATAAACATCGCCGGACACTTCTTCATCATACAAGAGACATTCTATTGGGTGTTGATCCTCTTTCTCCTCTTCTCTCTTACCTGCCTTGTACTGTGGCATCTTAACAAAACACACGAAAAGCCGACCATATGGGAGTTAAACCCCAAATGGAGAATGGTGCTTTTTTTTGCGGCAATTTTTATATTCTTTTCGGTATTGTGGATCTCCTTCAATCACCCTATGGATCTTGCCGCGGTGCGAGTACCAACAGCAGTTACCATAGCAGGGGGCAACTTCCCGCCTGTTGAAATATTCAACCCCAGTAATACGCTTAACTATCATTACGCGCCGGACCTCCTCGCCGCGGCCACCCATAAGGTGACTGGCATGCCCATTTATCTCGCATACAATGTTCAGAATGCAGTCCTAAGCGCAACCTTGTTTCTTGTCATCTTTTTCCTTGCGGAGTTGTTTGTTCAAAATAGCCGCATAGCATTCCTTTCTTCCGTAACAGCGTTCTACGCAGGCAGTCTTATATTTCTCAAGGGATTAGCGGGTATTCCTGTTTTGTATGCAAAGTATGTTACCGGAGAAAATGCATCTTTCAAATTCGTTTCAGACGCCATCTTTGGAGAATATTCCGCTCCGGCAATAAATTCGATCATCAGTCTGCATTGGGGAGCGATGGCCTTCTCTCTCATGGCGGCCGCAATCTATCTCTACTTTCATGCACTGAAACAAGACGAGTCGGTACGGCGCATGGCATCGCTCGGCACGTGCGGACTGCTGCTGGCATTCCTCGCCCTTACGGCTGAACCGTACTTTGCGGCTTTGCTTTTCGCTATTGGCATTTATCCATTTATTATACTGTTTGCCAAGTTAAATATGAACGTGAGAAGAGTCTCTGCATCATCAGCCATAGTCATTCTCATCTCTCTACCCGTGGCGCTTCTGCAAGGAGGTCTCTTGCCCACTGCTCTTATGCAAGCGCTTCATATCTCCGGCAGCGCTGGCACCGCCATTCTGTATACTCAACCGGAAGCAGGACAAGACCTTGTAAAAATCGGTTCACCATTCACCCTGCATGATGGCAAGCGCGTCTATGGAAAAGAGTTCATCACTGAATGGATATTGCTTTTGGGACTTCTTGTCCCCGCTCTTGCCGCAATGATAAAACGGCGTCTTCCGTCCGCGATATTCTTTCTCGGTCTCTTCCTCCCGCTCTTCTTCGTCCCGCTTATTGTTGATTCGGATTTTCAGGTGCATGCGAGACATTTGGGAAGATTTTTTTATCCCCTGTTCTTATTTGGCGGATTGATTGCGGGAATCTTTTTAGCTACTGCATACCAAAACTCGCAAAGGCCTTTCCTTAAGAAAGCGCTGGGAATGTTATTTATTCTCTTGATCGCACAGGGAATATGGACTCATTCAGTATGGCTTCTCTTTGGCTATCCCCCGAAGGGCGAGGTGAATCCGAACTCAAAATTTTTCGCAGAAGCCGGCACTGTTGAAGCTTTTTCGTATACTTGGGTTAAGACGAACACGGATATTGGCGACACTTTCCTTATCGTGAAAGACAGCTATCCCGGCTGCGTTCCCTCCAGTGTCCCGAACTGTTCTTTCATCTTGAACACCGGCCGTATGGCGCCCATTTTCATTTTGGAAGGCAATGCCGAACTCGAAACTTCGGCCCCAGAAAAAGCCGCTCTCTTCAATAAGATTAAAGAAGATTGCGCAAATGACATTGTATGGAAGCTGGGGTACAGATATCTCTATGTTGACAATGAGTGGCCCGCGGGGATGGAAGAAAAATGCCTTGCATCCAATGACTTGGATCTTGTGTTTGAGAAAAAAGACGATTCAAAATTCGTGAGGATTTATAAGACCAGAGATAAACTTTTGACGGATGCTCCCTGAGGATTACGAGCCTTCCCCACCTTTTTCAGTCCGAAAAATAAGAGTGAAAATCATAAAATTAATACCAGCAAGAACTCCGAGGACGAGTACCTGCGCAAAAATATGCCGCACTCCCATTATTCCAACTAATATATATATGCCAGCAGTAGTTATGAGAAGGTTCAGAATAACCACGATGATGAAAGAAGGCAATTGGTAGCGAGAGCGTTCCAAACTTTTTTCGGAAAACACCCACATCTTCTGAAGTACAAAATTTAACATCCCTGCGAGAAGAAAGGCGGCGACTGTTGAGGCAAGATACCAGACTTCAAACAGCTCCGTAAGTACGAACGCCAGTATAAGATATACTAGAGCGGAAAGTCCTCCCGAGAATACCGACTTAGAAAACTTCGTCAGAAGGGGCTTATTCAGTGCCATAAATCTCCACATACTTCTTGATAATAGCATCTTGTAAGGCAACATTCTCAATAATTTCACTCGTGCTGATGAGCGGAGCGCCGTTGCCTGTGATTGCACCTACGAATTTCCCGATCGAGACTGCGAAAGGATCTTCTATGGCAAACTCCTCTGAACCAACCACCAACTTCTGCTTGTATGATTCTTGTATCTCTCTTCGAAATTCCAGACCGTCAAAAGTAAACGCTATTTTCCTCGGCCTGCTTTTTTCCTGAGTAAATCTATAGCAGGCATCAAGCTTCTGATCGGCATTGGAGTATGCGAAATGAACTTCAATGTCTTGTTCGGATTTTTTCTGGAAGATTATTTGCTCCGCTCGTCCACCGGGGATCAACCGAACGAGTATGCTAATTTCATGAGGTAGATGATCGATGAGCATCTCTAGCGCCGAGTCGCCGGGCGGTTCCGAATACATAGAGAAGCGGCGGAGGCTTGATAGATTTACTCGTTGTGCGATGTATTTGAGTACGGACGGCCACTGCGTATTCACCGTAAGTACTGTTTTCTTTTCCCCGGCCAATCCGACAAGCTCGAGAGCCAACCTGCTGTTCTGATACAGAGAGTTGCGAACGAAAGGTTTTTCGCACATCACATTGAGCCTGCTCATCAAGCAGCTCTTTGTCTGTATGTAATGCAGAGTATCGGGAGTACACACAGAGGCCGTATCGACCACACGCTCCCCAAGGAGCCTTTCCAGCTCATGATAAGGTTCGGCCATTATGCCATACTCGCTCCGAAGGGCACCGGCTGTTTTCTCGGCCGTCTCTTTACTGCTCCCCAAAATGGCAACGACATCCGCACCGGCGCGCTTGAACTCTCTGGCATGGAATTTCCCAACCCCGCTTGCGCCAAGAATCGCGACTCGTATTTTAGACATAGAGAGTGTTAAACCTCGAAATTTTTTACAATTCGGAAGTCCGGTAATGGTATGACAAAGTCAGACTTCAATCCGCGAGACTTCAACTGCTCCATTATCGGCCGTGCATAATGCCAAGCCAAGAGTACCACATAATCGGGCTGCTCATCCAGTAATCTTTGGTTATTTACTACCGGAATATGCTTGCCCGGCAGATACTTGCCCAATTTCAGAGAAGCCGGCTGTTCTGCCAGATAGGGCAATAATTCAGAATCCACCCCATAGTAATTGAGCAGCGTTGCAGAGCGTCCCGGACATGAATTGCCCACAATGTGCTTGCCGGATCGTTTTGTTGAAATCAGAAAATCCATAAAATTCAGCCTGGCCGCCTTGACTCTTTTGGCAAAAGCGGTATACGTTTCTAACCTGCCAAGTCCGGACTGCTCTTCCAGTTCGAGCAAGGCAGAAACCTCTTGAGAAACAGGCCGCCCCTTGCCTTTGGTAACATGAGCGCGAATATTGCCGCCATACCTTTCGCCTCTTTCTACATTCGTCACCGTGAAATCATATTGATTAAATAACGTGATCAATGCTTTTAAGGAATATGTTCTCAAATGCTCATGATATATAGTGTCGAATTGGCCTCCCTGGATGACGTCGAGCAGATAGTGATTTTCAATGACAAACATGCCATCTTCCTTTAAGAGGCTGTAGGCGCCGGCAATTACCTCGCCGAGCGTTTGCATGTGCGCAAATGTGTTTGTCGTTATGATCAAGGCGGCTTCTCCATGTTTTTCTTTAATAGCCTCGGCGGTTTTTATGTCAAAAAAAGATTGTATGGTTTCGATGCCGTTTGCGTTGGCGATTTGGGCGATATTGGTAGGCTCTACGCCGAGCGTACGGATTCCCGTACCTTTGAAACCGGAGAGGAGAGTCCCGTCGTTCGAGCCGATATCCACCACCAAATCGCCCCTCTCTAGAGCATATTTTTTTATGAGCCCTTGGGCGATTTTGGTCTGATATTCAACGAGTTCCTGCGTAACACCGCTTTTATACGGATAATCTGGGTGGTACACTTCGCTCCCATCCACACAATAATCTATTTGCGCGCCGGTGCATTCTTCGCACCATATCATTCGGAGCGGATATGTTTTCTCGGGCTCGTTAAGGTCTTTATCTGAAAGAAGCGTATCACATGGCGGCTGATGTCCGAGATCCAAAATGGTGTGAAGTTTTTTTGAGTTGCATACCTGACAAGAAGCAATGTGCCCGGTTTTGACAAAATGATGTTCGGGGTAGATTGGTTTCATAACTTTACATTTATAAGAGGCTGATAAACGAAATAAGTTTCCCGCCGCGATCAGTAAATGGCTTCAGGCACGCCGCGATTTCTTGCATATATCCGTATGAAAACACTATAACTTCTTGAACGGGATGAGTAAAGACATATTCGGGCGGCTGTATGGGTACATGGGAACGTGGTAAAAACTTGCCGCGCAAAACAGGATTTTGATCAAGCACGTAATCGAAGTGAGAAGCGTTCAGGTCGGCTATGGCAAGCGTAGATATGGCGCGGGCCGATGCGCCATACGCCGCAAATGATCTGCCCTGTTTCTTTCCCTTCAGCACATATTCTCGGAGCCGTTGATGCGCCGCTGTAACGGAATCTCTGAAATTTCTGAGTAAAATTCTTTCACGTTCCCCTGCCGTGTCGTCTTCATGCGTATGAGCGAGTTCCGGTTCAGGCTCCCACACACTCTCTTTCAAAGCGCCAAGCGCAAGGAGTGAATTGCCCCTCCTCTCTTCTTCGGGGACAAGGGAAACGGAAAGCAGTTTTAAGCCGGCCATATCAAACAGTTTTGCGATTGTGTACGTGGAAAGATACGTCGTATGTTCATGGATGAAAAGACAGGCTTCGTTCCGCTCAATGATCTTCTCGAGATCGTGCACCTCGACCAATACGAGTCCCGTTTCCGGATTGAGCAGTTTCTTTGCCAAACGGAGGCATCCGAGAGGATCTGGCAAGTGATCGAGCGTATTGAAGAGCATAAAAAGGTCGATGGGGCGGTCGTCTTTCCCTAATTCGCTTACGCTGTCATTCGTAAATAGCTCCGTTTTCGTTTTGATCCCCGCACGGTTTGCTTCATGTGCAAGAGGGACACTCGGCTCATAACCGAGTACTTCCGCGCCGCGCAAGGCAAACCTTTTCAACTGACCCCCGTCTCCTGAACCTACTTCTACGACCCGGGCATTGTGTGGGAGTTTGTATGTATCATACAAACGACTCGCAACCGCTTCCATAAAATGCTCGATGAGCGCCGAGTGCGATACGGTATATTGATACTCGTCGTAATAGTCCCCCCAGTTTAGATCAGTGAGATTTTGCGTGATACCGCATGAGCGGCACAAATGTGCCCGGTAATCAAGTAAAAATTCCTTCGGATTTTCCGGCGAGGCGAGGCAATTGTCAGCGAACGGATAATTGGGGAAATATAAGATTTCCTCAAGGTCGGCCGACTCGCAGATCCGGCATGTTCGGCGGTTTTTGTTGAAGAATTGCATATTGTTATTTCTGATCAAAATTAAGACGTTCTCGCTCGATGACCATCGGACGCTTCCGTACTTGAAAATGAATGGCCGCTATGTATTCCCCGAGAACTCCTAGAATGAACAGCTGAATACCCGAGAGAAAGAAAAGTGCAACAATAACCGTGGGGATTCCCGCGGATGCCACCTCGCTCCCGTGGCTGCGTTCATAAAGCGTAATTATAAACGTATAGAGTGCAAATGCGACGCTTCCGATACTGATTGTGAATCCGCCCACCAACGCTATTCGCATCGGCGCTTTGCTGAATGAGATCAAGCTATTCAATGCCTGATCAATTTGGCTGAATATGCGATTTTTAGCCTTGCCGCGCGCTCGCGGCAGCCATTCATAGTCTACGGATGCGGTAGTGAAGCCGCAGTTGGCGATAAGATTCGGGAGGTGCGGGTCGCTGTCCTCGTGTTTGAGGAGCGCCAGAAGAACCTTTCTGTCAATAAACTGAAATACGGCCACGTTGCGCGGTATATCAATATCCGAAAATGCCGACAAAATACGGTAGTATAGCAACTTCGGTATTTTCCAAAAAAACGCCTCCACCCTATTGCTCCGCCGACCGTACACCACGTCGTACCCTTCCTCCCACTTCTCAACAAATTGCGCGATGACGCTCGCCGGATCCTGAAGATCAGCCGGAAAGAGGACGACGACGCCGTCGCCGCTCGCGGAACAGAGTCCGTTCCATGTGGATCGCATGATGCCGAAATTTCTGCTGTTAAAAATGACCTTCACGCGCCTGTCTGATCGAGCAAGGCGGCGAAGAATTTCTTGGGTCCTGTCCGCCGAGGCATTATCGCAAAAAATATGTTCAAAGCTATACCGTGAAAGACGTTTACTGAAAAGATCTGCTACTTGCCGGTAGCACTCTTCAACATTTTCCTCTTCATTATAGACAGGCGTAATAATACTGATTGTTCTCATGTCTTCTTGATCGCCGCTTTTAATAAACTAAACTTTATCATTATTTATAAGATTGGCAAAGCCAATGATCTACTGAAGTGGTATTAGTTTTCCGCAGATGTGTGCGGCTTCCGTACTATAAACCACATATAATCCTCTCGCCCGGAAAGATGAATGAATCCTTGCAGAATTTTTCGCAAAATCGATTTAACGCTCTTCCTGACTTTTGACTCTCGGGGTATCGCCGGAGGACAAGAGGGGGTCTCTTCGACGCAATGTGCCGCAGAACTCTTTTGGTATGAGAAATCTCCAACTCCCGCTTTGAATAAAAGATGGCGTATGTTCTTTTCGTTGCTTTCAAAATCGCGTTTTCCATGAGCCACAACAACAAAGCCGCTTTTTTCAAGCAGAGCTCGCAGTGTTTCCGGGTTAAAATAAAAAAGGTGCTCTTGGTATATAAGCGGATGTCTGAAATCTTTTTTCTTTACCGAATACGCATCGATATTTGGCGTCTCGATGATAAGATAACTGCCCGGCCGCATACTATGATATAGAAGTTCAAGAGACTGGTGCGGTCCGTGAAGATGCTCTATGAGGTGAAGCATAGTAAAAACACGCGCATCTTTCTTTCGATTCATATCAGGCAAGTTATCGATGAATCCCGGAACAATATCGAGTCCTTGTTTTTGAGCAAATGCACAAGCGGCTTCATTCGGTTCGAGCCCCCATATATTCATGTAACCTCTTCTCTGCAAAGCTTTCAGGAACATTCCTTCTCCTGACCCTATATCACAAAGATTATTTAATTCGATATATTTAGAAAAAGTATCAATTCGATCAAACGAATTTATTATTCTCTCTTGCAGCTTTCTATCATCCAAGAGAATATTACTCCCTTTGTAATACTCAAGGGGAACGTCAAAGTCAGCGCGCCAAGCAAGATGGCACTTCTTGCATTGATACATGGGCAGCGTATTTCTTACGATCTTTCGAGGCGTTGTCCCGCAAATTATACACGTGTTATACATTAATTCTGGAGGCAATCATTAGCGGCTTCTATCACCTGAATTGCGCTGATCGACTCAGCCTGTCTTCGCGCTTCTTCTTTATTATATACTCGCGCATTTAAAACATATAGCTCCGGCTTGAGTCGTCTTGGAGGTACTACAACTTTGTGCCGCTCCCCTATGGGTGGCTGTTCGTGCTCATCAATGGGGCCGACGATGTCCACTGTGGGAACGTTGAATGCCTCGGCGATATAGATCGGCCCCGTATCCACGGCGATAAGCATATTGAGACGCGAGATAAATGCTTTCAGTTCGTCTATATTGAACAGCTCTGTTGTATCTATAACGCGAATACCCTCCTTGATGCCCTGCTTCATCTCTTCCGCAAGCTTCTTGTCGCCCTTTCCGCCGACGATCAAGATCGTCGCGTTGTATTTCTCTCCCAGAGAGTTCGCAACCTCCGCGAAACGTTCCACCGGCCACTCTTTGATCTTATTTCCCGCGCTCGGCACGATGCCGAGAAGGAGCCCGTTCGCATTCTGATTTTTCAAAAATGTATCAATTTTTTCTTTCGCTGGATTTGAGAAGCCGAGACGCTTCGTCGTATCCTGTGCCTTGACCCCAAGCGGCAAGAGAGTGTTCAGCCGTTCGCGCGGAGCGTATACTCCCATCATGTACGGAGTCGCAATAACGAAACGCTTGATGATCTGGTACGCTTTCGTCTCGTACTGCGGACAGTGCCCGCCCTCAACGCGCGGAGCGGCGATGCAAGGGATCCCGGAGAGAAATGCAAGCGCTACGCTTCGAAATGTGGTACCAGTAATTACACAGGCATTGAATTTCTGCCTGCGAATCAGAAGCATGCCCTTCAAGAAAGATTCTGTATCAACAAATCCGTCCACAAAGACAGTATCAGAAAGAAGGGGACGCGTAACCGGAGAATTCGCCGCCGCGAATACCTCCGCGCCAGAATTTTTCAGAGCGATGAATACCGGCGTCGTGCAGACGATATCTCCCAGTTTGCCAGATGCAAATACGAGAACCTTTCGGGGGGGCTCCTTGCACGCATGCGCCCTCCCTCGGAATGGCGCGTACAGAAGGCAGAGCGCAATGATGAAAATATTTCTGATTTTGAAAATCATGGTATTTTTGGAACTAAACAGCTTCGGGTGTTTGTATGACGAGCGGCGTAGACCCCGCCAAAGGTGGGCAAAGACGCGAGGAAGACAAATACCCGAAGTGTTATCTACTGTTTTTTTCGTACTATCTCCACCACGTCATATCTCACGCCGCCCTTTGTGCGCGTCAATTCAAACTCGTCGCCGAAGACCGAGCACAAAACATCGAAAGAGGGGTTCACCACCCACTCCCCGCTTGTTATCTTTCGCACTTCGGCAACAGCGGTACGGCGGGAGAGCTGAGGATATCCCCGGAGCCATTCTTTGGAATACGAAGCATAGAGTATCGGTTTCGCTAAGTTAAGCTCTACGAGCGCACGCTTGCCGATGAGGCGTTTTAACTGCTCTATCGTGCCGAAGGTGTCGGGAATTTCCGTAAGCACGGCGATGCAAAGCACGATGTCAAATCGCCTTGAAGTATCCATATCGAATATCCCGCGCTCTTCAAACGTAACATCATACCCCTCGTTCTCGGCGAGCACCCGCGCCTGACTAATTCGCTTTGAGCTCACATCTATGCCGACGACTTCTGCAGCGCCGCGATCCTTCGCCATGAAGGCGTACTGCCCCGAATTGCACCCGACATCGAGAACACTCTTGCCCTTGAAATCGATGGCCTCGAAAAGCGCCTCCCGCAGGTGCGTAGGGACTTTCCCGGGCGTCTTCATCCCGCTTGGCAAGTGAATGGTCTGATACCACTTCTCGCTCTCAATCCATTGTTTGTATTCTTCTTTATTTCTGAAAACGGGCATATTCTTTTATAACGCGCAAAAAAGAAAAAAGTTTGTAGGCAAGATGGTTGGGGAAGACGAGGACTTGGGGAAGCACTCTCTCTCCGAGCGCAGAGAGCGCCGCAGCGCGGTGATGACCGCCCACGAGGTATACAAGCCCCCCGCTTCTAAACCCGTCAATGCGCTCTGCTTTGGATGCATTATACCCAGAGAGCCGTATCTCTTCAAGAAGTCCCAGCCGCTCGAGAACCCGTTCTCGAATAGCCGCGTTCTTGCAATCGTCCGAAACTTGAGCAAACGGCAATTTGCACTTCCGTTCAATACTGTCATAAAGCGAACCTCTGTGCATGCCTCCTTTCGACTTCGGCACAGCGTGATATTTCCCGAGCTGATGAAGATACCAATCTTCAAAGTTCTTGCGCGCAATCTCTTTCTCGCCGGAAAGATACTGCCGAAAGAACGTGTACATCGGCCACATGTCTATCGGAGCGCCGCCGAACCCTTCCGCGCTGTAACACGGCAAGTCGTTGTGCCGTATGAGAGAGAGCGGAACATCTCGGAAAAAATGCTTCTGTATAAAAAAAAGGTTCATAGAGCTTCGATAATTTTTGCCGCCCTTTTCTCCCATGTGAACTCTCGCGCTTTCAGGCGGGCCGCTTGCGCGATCTTTCGGGCCAATTCGCCGCTGTGAAGAACTTTCCGTATTCCGCCCGCGAATGCTTGAGGGTTGTCGGGCGTGACGAGAATGCTGTTCTCTTCGGAGAGAATTTCACGAATGCTCGGCAGGTCGGAAGCGACGATCGGTATTCCCGAAGCCATGTAGGCGAAGAGTTTAAGGGGCGATGTGTAGCGTGCCGATACAGTGCTCTTCCCGGTATTCGGCAAGACAAGTACGTCGGCCGCCTGCTGGTTCCGAGAGAGTTCGCGATACGGCCGATACCCGAGAAATACGACTCCCGGATATTTCTTCGAGAGAGAGCGCACTTCCTTTGTTTCGCCGCCGATAATAACAAGTCCTATCTCTTCCGGCAGAAGAAGCGATGCCTCAAGCAGTGTCATCGCGCCTTTCCACATATCCAGCCGTCCGATGTACATGGCGATCTTTTTGCCATTCGGAATGCCGAGCTCTTTTCGAACCGACTCTCTGTCGTACGTTGCGCCAAGCATCTCGGAATCAATAGCGTCGTGGGCGACAATTATTTTCTCTTCGGGTACGCCTTTCTCACTGTAGAAATCTTTGAGCCCGCGAGAAATGGCAACGATTTTTACAGCTCTTCTCAGCACGGCGCGAATGAGAAAGTTGTATGTTCCAGTATGCGCTTCGTAGACAAGATTCTTCTTGAAAAATCCGAGCAAGAAGAGCGGAAGTTCGTCGCGGGAATAGACAATATCCGCCTTCGCGAACAATGCATACCAAAAGACTGCCACGGAAAATGTGGTGAGTTGTATGAGGAATCCAATCTTCCCGAAGCGTACGAGGTCAATCGTTGGGAATCGCCGAATGGTGAAATTCTTCTCAACCCTGTAATACTCGAAAGAATCTTCTTTGATTGGGTTCAACCGCCGTGGAACGGCGAGCGTTACGTCGGCCGGAAGGCGCGCAAAAGCCTCGCACATTTTCATAATCTGGACTCCATGCGCTTTCTCCGTCGGAATGCGGGCATTTGATATGTAGAGAATTTTCATTTTTGAGGCAGTCAAGCGTGTTTCCATAATACGCCCGCCGCGCATTTTTGCAATTTCATCAATTTTTTTGTCGGCATTTTGAATACGTTGTAACGGATAAAAACAAAGATTCTGGGTTTATTTTTTTACTATGCTATACTCTTCTTTATGAAGATGCTAAAATCCGAGGGGGAAAAGGGAGTTTTTACTCTGTCTATTGACCTTGAATGCGCGTGGGGGTCGGGAAAAAAGAGTCTTATCCC
>CAZRNX010000013.1:0-13085 GCA_964601555.1 uncultured Candidatus Saccharibacteria bacterium
GTTTCTTGTTGTATTGTTATTTCAATAACAGCAATTCTGTCCGATGATTTCAATATAATAGTATGGAAAGATGTTCCTTTCCCCATAAAAACACTGGTCATCGCAGCGCTATGTGTGGTGACGTGGGATGCCTGTAAAAAATGTATTCCACTATAAAGTCAATTGGCGGGGGTGCGTTATGCCGCCTCTGCTGTTTCTCTTTCTACTATCGGAGCTTGTGCTGCCTCTAACAACATCAAGTACAGCATCTCCGCTTTTTTTGGATCGTCATAGGGTTCATTGGAATGTGTGCCGGAGTATTCACCTGACTCACTCACTCTAAGCACCACCATTTCCCCATTGAAGAAACCGGAAATTTCACCTCCTGTCTTTCCGATTTGTGCAAAGTGCAAGTTTCCTGTATGATCGAGTGCATCCAAATGCTCTTTCTGACTTTTGATTCTTACCCTCTCTTTTTCTGCACCCTCTCTAGCATTTTCCAACTTCTCCCCAATCCATGCGAGAACTCCCTTTCCCGATTTGGCCGGTTCAATATTTTCAAGTGAGCTCATGCCAGTTTTTTTATAAATAATAATTCTATATAATTTCAGCCTCCTCCTTTTTTTCTTCCGTAAATTCCGGCGGGGATTTCACCCGTTTATGGTTTTTTGCTTTCTCGGCTATAATCGTGAGCTCTCTGTCCTTCATCTCGACTCTAACCTTGCCCCCCACAAGCATGTTCTTGGCGATCATGGTGGAGGCGACAGGAGTCAAGATCTTCGTCTGAATCAGGCGCTTAAGCGGTCTCGCGCCATACTGGGGGTTATACCCTTCCTTCGAAAGAAACTCTTCCGCCTCATCAGACACGGTAAGTGTAATCGCCTTTTCCAGAAGCCGCTTCCCCACAATGTCGACCTGAATGCGTACGATCTCGCGAATCGCTTCCGGCGAGAGAATATCGAAAATAAGCACCTCATCCAGGCGATTCAAGAATTCGGGACGGAAATGATTCTTGAGCGCTTCCATTACTTTCTCTTTCGCATTGCTGTAGTCGTCTTTCATGTCGGAATTAGAAAATCCGATTGTCTTCATGCGGTCAATAAATTCCGCACCAATGTTGGACGTCAGGATGATGACAGTATTTTTGAAGTTCACTGTGCGGCCCTTGGAGTCCGTAAGACGGCCATTATCAAGCACTTGAAGCAAGATGTTAAATACCTCCGGGTGAGCCTTTTCAATCTCATCAAAAAGAATCACGGAATAGGGCCTGTGGCGCACGAGTTCTGTCAGCTGTCCGCTTTCTTCATAGCCGACATAGCCGGCCGGCGCGCCGATCATTTTGGATACAGAGTGCCTTTCCATATATTCGGACATGTCGATGCGGACGAGAGACTTCTCATCGTTGAAAAGAAATTCGGCGAGCGCCTTGGAGAGCTCGGTCTTACCCACTCCCGTCGGACCCAAGAAAAGAAACGAGCCAATGGGACGATTGGGGTCGGAGATGCCCGCTCGGGAGCGTTTGATCGCGTCCGAAACTTTGGCGACGGCGGCTTCTTGCCCCACCACGCGGACTTTAAGCTCACCCTCGATACGAGAAAGCTTTAGAACCTCTTCTTCAAGCATGCGCGATACGGGCACACCGGTCCATTTGGAAACAACGTCGGCAATTTCTTTTTCCGTTATCTCCTCTTTGAGAATGCGCTTTGCAATCGGAAGTTTCTGAAGGCGAAGATTCCTCGCGCCCAATTCTTTCTCGAGCGTTGGAACTTTGCCATAGCGAATCTCCGCGACAGTAGCAAGATCCCCCCGAAGCTCCGCAGTCTCCGCTTCAAGCCGGAGTCCGTCAATCTGCTTTTTCAAATCACGCAAAGAGGTGAGCAGCTCTTTTTCGGTATTCCATCGCATTTCGAGTTCATGCGTTTTCTCGCGCATATCCGCAATTTCTTTGTCAATATTTTTCGTGCGTTCCGCGGCGCCGTCGCCATGATCCCCCGCCGCTTCTTTCTTGAGCGCCTCTTTTTCAATTTCAAGCCGCATGATTTTGCGATGCGTATCTTCCAGTGCTTCCGGTTTGGTTTCAAGAGAGATTTTCAAACTGGACGCCGCCTCGTCAATAAGATCCACCGCCTTATCTGGAAGATAGCGGTCGCTTATATAGCGCGCCGAAAGCTCCACCGCAGAGAGTATCGCATCGTCTGTAATTTTCACGCCGTGATAGAGCTCATACTTATGCTTCAATCCGCGCAAAATCGCGACAGAATCTTCTGTAGATGGCTCGGACACATGCACCGGCTGGAAGCGCCGCGTCAGTGCCGGATCTTTTTCTATATGCTTCTGATATTCTTTAAGCGTCGTCGCGCCGATCGCGTGGAGTTCGCCGCGGGCAAGAGCGGGCTTCAACATATTGGATGCATCCATCGCATCACCTCCGGCCGCGCCGGCGCCGACGATCATATGTATCTCATCTATAAAGAGAATGATTTTCCCTTCTGATTTTTCTATCTCTTTCATGATGCTCTTCAGCCGCTCTTCAAATTCGCCGCGGTATTTCGTCCCGGCAATAAGCGAACCTATGTCAAGAGATACAAGCTCTTTCCCCTTGAGAGAATCCGGCACGTCATTCTTGGCAATCCGAATCGCCAGGCCTTCCACTATCGCCGTCTTTCCCACTCCCGCCTCGCCGATAAGAAGCGGATTGTTCTTGTTGCGACGCGAAAGCGTCTGAATGACTCGAGCGATCTCGTTGTCGCGGCCGATGACCGGATCAAGCTTGTCCTCTTGTGCGAGCTTGGTCAGATTCCTTGTATATTTCACGAGCATGCGCATTTTCTTCGGACCTGCTTCCTGTGAAATTCTCCCATTGCGAAATTCCTCAAGCGTTCGCGCAACGTCATCTTTGTTCACCTTAAACCGCGCGAGAAGTTCGCGCACTTGCGGCGCCGATTCAAGAAGTGAGAGAAAAAGATGCTCAGTGGAAGTGAAGTCGTCCTTCATGCCGGATGCGATACGCACGGATCCTTCCAAGACGCTTGCGAGCTCCGGCGTAAGATACATTTGATATGATGGCGAGAGCACGCTCGATCCTTCCGGCGCTTCGATCGTCTCAAGTACAGTATCAACAAGCAAATTCACGTCCGCGTCCATCTTGTCGAGCACGGAAAGTACCGGTCCTTCTTCTTGAAGGAGTATCGCGGCAAGAAGATGCATCGGGTTCACGTGGTTCTGCCCGCGCTCAATGGCAAGCTCATGCGCTCGCCGTATCGCTTCCTTCGCTTTGGTTGTAAATCGTTGAAATGGAGGCATGTGAGTATTATAGCATATTTCGCCATTTCCAAACTCTGTTCACTTATAATGCTTTAATTATACATAAATATATGTTCTTGTCAAATAAATAAAAGGTACCTACTCACCAGCTCTCTCCTTCAACCTTGGCAAAACACTTTCAAAGAAAGACCTTCCGGGATTCTGCATGAGTAAAGTGTCGATCACAGAGGTATTGACCCCCATCGTCTGCGCAGCGGAAAGCGACCTCGATCCACCGAAGATCTTGCGCACTCTCGTTTACAGCGTATCTTCCGGAGAGATGTCTATGGTGAAATCGGGAGTGAGGGAGAAGAGGGCGCGGGAGAATTCTTCGTCCGGCCACTTGTCTTTGGGGATTTTGAAGAGCGCATTCACGCGAAACCTGTTGCGTATCTTTTGGATGAACGCGGGGAAAATTCTCGGCTGCCATTTCTCGAAAATTTCTTTCACCTGCGCGCTTTTTGCTTTTACTTGATTCTCGTTTCCGCTCCACGAAATTTTTATGAGCACCGAAAACGGCGGGTAGGAAAACTTTGCCCGCTCTACAATTTCACTTCGATAGAATCTCAAAAGATCTCCATGTTTGACGGATTCGAAAATTTCTTCCTCTGGCTGTCTGGTCTGTATGAGAAATAATTTCTCCGTTTTTTCGCGAATCTCTACAAACGTTCGCAAGATTCTTTCTCTTATTCTGAAATCGGGAAGCAAGAAAAGCGGGTCAACAGAAAGCACCCCCGAAAGAGCAGCCTCTCTCACAAACGGCAATGCCTTCTCCGTGCCTATAAGGATTGTTCCGGAATTCTTGCTTTCGCCAGAGAAGATGCGGGAAATATCTTTCATCTCCTTTTCGTTCTTCGCGCTCATGCTGTCGGAATGCAGCTCGTAAACTCGGGCGTTGGGGAAAAGATTTCTCGCTTCTTGCGCCGCCGACTCTACGCCGATGCCGAACCCCTGGAGCCGCCAAGAGTGGCAGTGCGCGCATTTCTCTTCCGCACTTCTTTTTTCTCCGCATTTATGACATAAGAAAAAATTGCTTTTTCCAGTTGCGCCGCTATGGAGCGTTATGGGCGCGCTGCATTTTTTGCAAGACACGATGGTTCCGCAATCCCTGCAAAGAGTCATTGGAGCCAAGCCGCGGCGAACGCCATAGAGGAAAACATTTCCCTCCGGAAGATGCGTGCGTATGGCGGCTTCCAGCGTTTTAGTAATCACGCGGAAATCCCCCGAAGCGGCATCAATCCGCTCGTCTTTCTTCGCGTCAACGATTTCGCACGGCGCCCGAGAGAGAAGGCGCAGGCGAAGCGGTTCTCGGGCGATAAGCTCCTTTTCTTCATACCTGTGCCATGTTTCCGTCCGTAAGAACGAGCTTCCGATAATACACCTCGTATGGAGTTTTCTTGCAAAACTTTCAGCAAAATAGCGCTGGTCGAAATAGGGACGAAGTAATGTGCGATATGCTCCCGTATGCTCTTCTTCAACGACAATAAGTCCAAGGTCTTGCCTTGGAAGCGAGAAGAAAAGCGGCGTAGCGACAACGCACACCGGATGTTTCTCTATAAGAGCCGCCGTCCAGCGCTCGCGAAGAGTTTTAGAAGAAAGTTTGCCGTGAAAAAGAAAAGCATATTCGGGAATGCCCTTAGAAAGTTCGCGAAAAATCTTTTCGCCCGACTCTACTTTCGGAACGGAAAAAAAGACCGATTCCCCTCGCGCAAACGACTCGCGGATGAGAGCCCGGTATGTGGAATACCTATCAATATCGTCTTGTTCCACGACGAAAATGTTTTGATCTTTCAGATTGTTCTTTTCGCTGTTCTCCACGACGCCATCTCCCCCATTGCTGCCAAGCGCACCGTCTGGAATTTTAATTTTACCTTTCCAATGCTCTTCAAGTATCTTCGCGGGGACGAGCGAGGCGACAATCGAGCCGGTCGTTGCCGCAAAATACTCTGCCGTTTCGCTTGCGGCTTCCAGAAATTCCGGGAGAAGGAAATTCTTGACCGAGCGGCTTATTTTTTTGAGCGCGTACGAAGACGAACGCAGTTCCGATTTCACGTCTGTAACCTCCGCGACAGACGCCGCCAATCCGAAGCAATCCTTGCCGCGCAGTGCGACCTTCACGAGAGCATACGGCGCAATGTCTTCCGAAGTAAAGTATGAGAGGGTTTCTTTTGAGACGCTGCGCAGGATAGGTACGACGCGCACTACTTTCATATAATTTTACAGAGATGAGAGATCGATCGAGTAGAGAACATCCCCGTCCTTCACATAGAGCGTTTCTCCTCTTCGAATGAACGTGGGGTCAGCGCCGCTATACAGCGGCTGGAAATTCCGGGGTGTGCCCTCGCCTGCCTCGATGACGAATACTTGGTTTTTCGCGGAAACGAGAAGGGCGTCAGTGCGGCCCGGGTAGAAATCCGCGCTTTTGACATTCTCAACCCCAAGTTCCGGCAAAAGCTCGCCCGCTTCCGACGGAATAGTAGCTTGGTTGAAGTATGATATAATTTTCGCGTACTCCGGATTTTCAACAGTGCCCTTGCCTTTGAGAGCGATCTTGAGAATCTGCTCTTTCTTAACATCACGAGGAAGGAGGAACGGCCGGAGGGTTTCTTTCTCATTAAGTGAAAGAGAAATATTTTTCATCCACGGCCAATGCTCGTCTTTCGCTACGATAACCGAGTAGTCACCAGCGCCTTTCCGCACTTTTATTTCCCGCTTGAACGTTCCCGTTTGCCCTTCAAGTTCGCCGTTTACAAAAACTTGGGCTCCGGGCGAAGTGAAGATGATTATTTCACTTCCCTGATCTTTGGACCACATCCCGTAGCCCACAAGCATTGCGGCAATCGCTATTCCCAGAAGCACGTACCAAAACACTTCTCTTTTCTTGGTTGTATATGTTATTTCGGACATAGCAGTAGTATTACGCAAAAAGGGCCGGAAAGCAACTCTCTCCCTTGCTTGAGTTTCATACTCTTGTTAGAATGCAAAAATAATAGATTAAATCTTTAAAAATACTATGGACGAAAAAAATGACGGCAAGAAGAACGATGAGACCGCAAAAGAGGCCTTGAACGAAGCGTCGAAAATAAAAGAAGTGGTGAAAGAGAAATCAACGCTCGCAACGCTGGCCATGCCAGTTGCTGTCGTTATTGCCAGCGCGATGATTGCGGCGGCGATAATGGTAAAGCCCTCGGGTGACGCACCGAATGCGATGCCCGGCCTTAAGAAAGCGACCATTTCCCAAGAAGTTGGCCTTAAAAAGAAGGCGTTTGACGAGTGCCTCGCAAGCGGGAAATACGCCCCGAAAGTTGAGAGTGATTATCAGAGTGGCGTCGTCGCGGTAGTGCAGGGAACACCCCACTCAATCGTCTGGAACACAACAACAGGACTTAAATATGTAATCGGCGGCGCCCAGCCGCTAGAAGCAGTGGAAGCAGTTATTACCGCGGCGACCGCTGGAGACAAAGAGGAATCCGTAGAAGCAGATGTTGCGCCCGTAAGCCCCGACGAACATATCTTCGGCAATCCGAATGCTTCGATTTTCATCATTGAATACTCCGATCTTGAGTGTCCGTTCTGCAAGCGGTTCCATGAGACTATGAAGCAGGTGATGAAGAAGTATGGAAAGAACGGGCAAGTTGCCTGGGTGTATCGCCACTTCCCGCTTGACGCCATTCACTCAAAGGCACGCAAGGAGGCGGAGGCCACGGAATGCGCGGCGGAGCAGGGTGGCAACGAAATGTTTTGGAAATACACAAATAAGCTGATGGAAATCACCCCCTCCAACAACCAACTGGACCCGAAGTTGTTGTAATTCTCACCTAAACTTAGATACCAAGCATAGTACGAATCTCTTCCGGCGGCTCCCATGGGGGATCAAAGGTGATTTCCACGCGCACAGCGCCTTCAGCATTATTAAAAAGTTCTCCGGCTTTTTTCTCCACGTCTTCAATGAGCTCGTTCGCAAACGGGCAGAAGGGCGATGTGAGCGTCATGAGGATCTCCGCGCCCGTGCCGTCCTCGTCCGGTTTGATCGCGCGCACAAGTCCAAGCGTAACGATATCAAGATTGAGTTCCGGGTCTTTTACTCCCTTCAATTTGTTTAAAATTTTTTCTTGCGTTTCCATGGTGATTTTATTAAAGTAACTCAGGGAATTTTCATGACGAGCGGCGTCGGAGGCTGGAGGCGGGTAAAGACGCGAGGAAGGGAAATCCTCTGAGTTGCTTGTTCAAAAATTCCCAAACCCATCACGAGATATCTCTTCTGCAAGCTCGGCTCCGCCGCTTTTAACTATCCTTCCCTCTTTCATCACATACACGCGATCGGGAGTTATTTTCTCCAAAATCTTCGCGTAGTGCGTGATCAAGAGAAATCCGGTGCCTTCTTCTTTCATCTTCTGGATCAATCCAAAAATCTTTTCGAGCGCATCGATATCTACCCCCGAATCTACTTCGTCGAGAAGTGCGAACGCGGGCTCGAAGAGTGCGAGCTGGAATGCTTCAGCGAGCTTCTTCTCGCCTCCCGAAAGACCGGCATTTACATTGCGTTTGAAGAAGTTTTCCGGCAAACCGTATTCTCTTGTCTTCTCATCGAGAATTTTTTTAAACTCTATGATAGAAAGGTTAGGAAGATTTTTAAGCTCTTTGTATGCGCGATAAAAGAAATTCTGAAACGTCACGCCGTCTATTTCAGGGCTGTGCTGAAGAGAGAGGAGCATTCCTTTTTTCGCTTTTTTGTCAGGCGGCAGTGCTGTGATATTTTCATTATCTAAAAAAATTTCCCCTTTTGTGATTTTATATTTCGGATGAGAAAAAATTCCGTTCACGAGCGAACTTTTTCCCGAGCCATTCGCTCCCATCAAGATGTGAACTTCGCCCGAAAGCAACGCAAAAGAAGCACCCTCCACGAGCGCTTTATCTTCTGATTGTACCGTGAGATTTTTAACTTGAAGTTCCATAATTCAATTTTCCTCCTCCCCTGCCAAGCCTGCCTGGCCGGTAGGCAGGGGGGAGGTGCCCGAAGGGCGGAGGGGTCATACTAATTTTTTCAGAGCATTTAATGCAAGCAGTGAGCATTTTTCTCGAGACGGTCCCACTGGTATTCCAAGCATATCATAGATGTCTTGCTTTGATATTTTTTCAAGATTCTTTCTCTCCTCATTCAGAATTCTCCCCATGAGCATATCCGCTGCCGCTTGAGATATCGCGCACCCCTCGCCGTCGAAACTTGCATCTTCTACAATATCCTTTCCTCCCTCCGAGCCAAATTTCAGATAGAGCATGAGAGAGTCGCCGCATGACGGGTTTACCCCCGCCTCGCGCACGCTAAAGTCTACCATCGCTCTTTTGTTCTTTGGATGGCGATATCGTTCCAAAATATTCTGGGTATAAATTTCATCGTCCATAAAAATAGTCCTGACTCTCGCGAAGTCTCTGCATTAGGTACCTTCCCGCAACAGAGTGAGTCGTTGTTTCTGACAAGTCCTCGTACGAACGGGAAACTGGTTTTTTGCTGCTCGACTTTCTTTGTAATCTCATAGTCGTCGCCCCTATAATGAATTTACTTGAATTTATTTACCACTTTCCAGTATACCAGCTTATGGTGTACTTGTCAAGGTCTTTCTGGCTTTCTCAACTCCCAGCACCAGTGCGCCAATATCTACTTTCGTGTTGTAAAGATATATGCTTGCGCGAGTAAGTGCCGGGACTTTCATGATTTTTATGAGAGGCAGGGCGCAGTGGTGACCGGCACGGATGGCAATATTGTCTCGCGAAAGAATCTCGGCGACATCATGTGGGTGCGCCCCCTCAAGAGCAAACGAAATTACACCTGCGTTTTTATTCGCACCTTTTTCGCAATACAGCTTTACGCCGGGAATAGCCGCAAGTTTCCCGAGCGCATATCCTGTGAGCTCGCGAATGTGCGCCTCTATATTCTTAACCCCAATCTTTTTCAAATACTTACATGCCGCGCCGAGGCCTATCGCGCCGGCAATATTGGGCGTTCCCGCTTCAAATTTCCATGGCATGGAAGACCACCGCACAGTATCCAAACCAACACCCGCCTTCGCCAACCTGCCTGCCGGCGAGGCAGGGGCTACGGCGGGCAAGTCCTCCACCATGCCACCACCATAAAAACCGGGTTCTAATTTTTCCAATAATTCTTTCTTGCCATACAAGATCCCGATTCCCGTTGGTCCGCACATCTTGTGTCCGGAAAAAAAGAGAAAGTCACACTCGAGCTTTTTCACATCAACTGGAATATGCCCAACAGCTTGCGTGGCGTCTATAACAGTAAGATAACTTTGTGACGTTGGGAGAGGGTTGTGAATAGTCCCGGTCACATTAGACACATTCGCGCATGCGATAATCTTCGTTTTGTCTGTGATAAGCTCCTGTGCTTTTATATAATCTAATTCAAAATTTTCTGTCATCCCAATATATTTCATCTCCAGCTTTTTTCTTTTCGCGAGTTGCTGAAGGGGGATCAAGAGCGAGTGGTGCTCCATCACAGTAGTCACAACTTCATCCCCTTGTTTTAAATACCCGCTATTCTCCAAACTCGCAATGAGCATGTTCATGCTCCCAGTAGCGCCGGATGTGAAAATGATTTCTTCAGGTTGAGCACCGATAAAATCAGCAATTACTTTCCTTGCATTTTCATACGCTTCATCTGCCTGCTCGCCCAAAGTGTACTGACCGCGCCGGGTATTTGCGCGATATTTCGTGTAATACTCACTCATCGTATCAAGTACGACTTGTGGCGTTTGCGAAGTAGCAGACGAGTCGAGATACACGAGGTTGGGATGGCTCGCGAAAATCGGGAAATCTTTTTTTATTTTTTTTGCATTAAACATAATTACACATGAAAAATACTTGAACTAAATTTCTTCTGTATTTCATGCCGTATCTCTCCATTATCAACCCCATGCATGAGAAATCCCTCGAAGAGCATCGCCTGCGCTTCGTACGGCGCGAGGCCCCTTGTTCCCGGATAAAAGAAATTTGTATCGTGCAGGTGGCCAACAAAGAGAGCGTGTGACGCTCTTGTGTCGGGTGAACCGACGTCAAGCGCGGGGATAGCGTCTACTTCCGCATCGGGAGCAGCGAGTAAGAACTTCGCTTCTTGTATTCCTGTTGCATGCTTGACTCCCCTTACTACATCTATTGCTCCCCTATATATGGTCTTCCCCCGTGCGCCAATAATTCCTCGGGCAAAGATTCGCGAAGAAGTGTTGTCGCCGATATGATGCGCGGCGTTGTAGAAATCAAACTGCTCGCCTGCCGCGAGCGATATATTTCTCATCTCTGTCTCCGCTCCTGACTCAATAAGATAATCTTCTATGTCAGACTTTACAAGCTTGCTCCCAAACACACCTTCTATCCAACTCACTTTCGCTCCAGCGAGTATGTGTGAAAATTTATTTGAAAAAAAATGGGTAGTCCCCGAAAGACGCGAGAGAGAAGTGATCTCCACTTTCGCTCCTTCCTCGGCAAAGATGGCGAATGTTCTCGCACAGAAACTTGTATCTCCTGAAACTTCATCAATAACCCGCACCCGCGAATTTCTCTGCGCCCACACAAAAACAATATCTGCGGCGCTTTCTTGGTATTCAGTTTTTATTCTCGCTTCGCCTTCGCTCCCCTCCTCCGCCCGTATAACCAAGCCGCCGGAAAAATGCCCGAATGCTTTGGCAAAATAGTAGTTTTTGAGATATGTATCTGACATCGCAAGACGTAATCCCGCCTCGTTCGCTAAACTATCGTCTTTCATCGCCTCTTGCCACGGCAAAATTTTCACGCCGTCCGTCTTGCTTGCAGAAATCTTATGAGTATATTTCGCTTCGCCTCCAAACAAATCTTCCCCCGAAACATCGCCCCCAAGTGCCGTCGCAATCCCAAGCCCGTATTTCATACTAGCCGGATCCATTTTTTCTGCTTCTGAAAGCGCATGCGTCCTCGCGCGCAGAAGCTCCACATTCCCGCGAAGGTTTTTGAGGTCGTTTTTTAGATCATTAATAATCATTGACAGTAAATAGTATATATGATAAGAATACATTTGGCAACAATAGCCCACTTTGTTTTTTATCCCACATTCCCATCCATTTCAATCCATTGGACCATCCATATATTACTTTCTCAAGAAAAAACAAGAGCGGCCCCACATGGAGCCGCGCTTCACAATTCATCAAATATTGTGGACAACATTTCCTGCATCCCTTCTATGGCCACAATAGCGACAATATAGCTTCCGGTGCCTTATCTGTTTGTCTGCAAAAAATCTTTTAAGCTCATCGGGTATCCTAATAAGAAGTTTAATGTCGTCAGGGGTAATTCGTCTCGGTGTTTGCTTACGACCCATACTCTATGTCCAATTAGTAAACTCTAACCACAATCCTACAACACGCTGCCGTCCATTTCAAGCTCAATGAGGCGATTGAGTTCGACGGCATACTCAAGAGGCACCGCTTTGATGATGGGCCCGACGAAGCCGGAGACGATGAGCCGCTCGGCTTCGCGCTCGGGGATGCCCCGGGATTCGAGATAAAATATTTCCGACTCGCCGATGCGTCCCGTCTTCGCCTCGTGCGAAATCTCGACTTTGTTATTCTCGTTTTTAATAGCCGGGTATGTGTTGGACACTGAAACGTCGTCCAAAATAAGCGCGTCGCAAGAAACAGCCGAGCGTGCGCCCTCGGCTTTCTTCGTGATTTTCACATGCCCGCGATAATTGGAGATTCCGCCGTCTTTTGAAATGCTTTTTGAGCGGATGGTAGAAGTTGTGTTTTTTCCCATATGCACGGCTTTGGACCCCGTGTCCTGCACCTGATCTTTCCCAGCAAATACTATCCCCAAGCTATCTGATTTTGCATTATCGCCAATAAGTACAGAAGAAGGGTAGAGCATGGTGACCGCCGAGCCGAGGTTCCCATTCACCCACTGCACCTCCCCATTTTCAAAGACAAGAGCTTTCTTTGTGTTGAGGTTGTAAGTATTGCGCGACCAATTTTCCACCGAAATATATTTAATCTTCGCGCCTTTGTGCACCCAGAGCTCCACGCATCCGGCATGAAGCGAGCTTGAAGTGTATCGCGGCGCCGAGCACCCTTCAATATATTCCACACTCGCGCCCTCATCCGCAATAATGAGCGTGTGCTCGAATTGGGCAGAGCGCTCTCTGTTCATTCTGAAGTATGCCTGCAGGGGGAGAGTTACTTTCACATTCTTGGGAACATAAATGAACGTCCCGCCGCTCCACACCGCGCCGTGAAGCATCGTGAATTTGTGATCGCTCGCGGGCACGCAAGCCGTCATGAAATATTTCTCCACGAGCTCGGGATATTTCTGTACTGCGACATCCATATTTTCAAATATCACGCCCTGATCAGCTAGTTCTTTTTTTATTTTATGGTAGACAACTCCGGAGTCATACTGCGCGCCCACGCCGCCGAGATACTCTCGCTCGGCTTTTGGAATTCCCAACTTATCGAAAGTCTTCACGATCTCTTTCGGTAATTCTTCCCACTTGTCTGTTTCGGGAACATTTGGGGAAATATAGTATGTCATATTTTCCAAATCGAGTGCACTCAAATCCGGCCCCCATGTCGGAATGGGAGTTTTTCTGTACATCTCTAGCGCTGCCAGTCTTTTCTCGAGCATCCAGCTCGGCTCATTCTTCTCGACGCTCATCTCTCTCACCAGCGCTTCGGTTGGGTTTGTGGGAATGGTTGACATGCAAATAAATATATTATAAATTTTAATCTGGGTCAACCTAAAGGAAACAGCTATGATATTTGAGATGAAGA
>CAZRNX010000014.1:0-12643 GCA_964601555.1 uncultured Candidatus Saccharibacteria bacterium
GGTGCTCTCGGCAGGAATTGAACCTACATCCACTCCTTAGGACGGAGTTGTTCTATCCGTTGAACTACGAGAGCAACAACTTGTGAAAAATGAATTTCGCTCGGGAATGACTTCTCCGTCGCTAGGTCGACAGGTCAAAGGCGCTCCTCCGAACTCTTTCGCTCGCAAGACTAATTTTTCACAGTCATAATCCGAATGCTTGTATGAGCCGCGGCTTGTTGAAACCGACAATCGGATCCGGATACCCCTCCACGGTAATGACCGGCACGCCCATCTGACCACTTATCTCAAGCATTTCGCTCCTCGCTTGAATATCCGTTCCGACATCATGCTCTTCGTACTCCACGCCATTTTGCTTGAAAAATTCTTTCGCGGCGCGGCAATACACGCATGCCGCCGTCGTATAGATTTTCGCTTTTTTCATAATGTTCTCGTGATATGTGATTGGTAATACGATCACCACTAACTATAGCACAGGAACCCCCGCAATAAAAAACAGTTTTTACTTCCTCTCATCTTCTTTAAAATCCGCATCACGGACAGTGCCCCCGTCACCCTTATCTCCCCCATCTTTCTTGTCATCTTCTTTTTTCTCATCATTCGTTTGAGTTGGGTTTGAATTTTGAGCGTCCTGCTGCGCCTTCATCATGATCTCGCCTATTTTCATCATTTCTGTTGAGAGCGCATCGGTGGCAGACTTGATGCTCGCGAGATCGTCTTTATCTTTCACATCGCGCAACACTTTTATTTTTTCTTCAATGCTTGTCTTGATTTCTGCGGGAACTTTATCGCCCGCGTCTTTGAAAGACTTCTCGGCCGTGTAGATTGTGTGCTCGGCGTGATTTCGCGCTTCTATCAGCTCTTTCTTCTTCACATCATCCGCGGCATGCATTTCAGCGTCTTTTTTCATGCGTTCTATATCTGCATCCGTGAGACCAGAACGTGCTTCAATCCTGATAGATTGCTCTTTGCCGCTTGCCTTGTCTTTCGCCTTCACTGATAGGATACCGTTCGCGTCCACGTCAAATGTCACCTCCACCTGCGGCATTCCGCGCGGCGACGGGGGAATGCCATCCAAGATAAACCTCCCGAGGGACTTATTGTCATGCGCCATGGGTCGCTCGCCCTGCACGATGTGAATTTCTACGCTTGTTTGGTTGTCAGCCGCAGTTGAGAAAGTCTGCGAGCGGGATGTGGGAATAGTTGTGTTGTGATCAATAAGCTTCGTCGCCACGCTCCCGAGCGTTTCAATGCCCAGAGAAAGGGGGATCACATCAAGAAGCAAAATATCTTTCACATCGCCCTGAAGAATTCCGGCTTGGATCGCGGCGCCGATAGCCACCACTTCATCCGGGTTGATCGTTCGGTTCGGCTCTTTGTCAAAAAGATTTTTCACCGCGTTGATAATAGCCGGCATGCGCGTCTGCCCTCCCACAAGGATTATCTCGTCTATTTCACCGATCTTGAACGGTGATGCGGAAACAGCCTGTTTAGAAATTTCAATTGATTTTTCAATATATTTCCCTGCCAATTCTTCAAGTTTTGCGCGGGAAAGCTTGAGCGCGAGGTGTTGGGGGCCAGCCTCGGTAGAAGTAATAAAGGGAATATTGATCTCCGCTTCCATCGTCGTTGAGAGCTCGTGCTTCGCTTTCTCGGCCGATTCCTTGAGCCGTTGAAGCGCGAGCATATCTTTGGATACATCAATGCCGCTCTCTTTCTTGAACTCCGCCGCGATCCAGCGGATGATCTCCTGGTCAATGTCCTCCCCGCCCATATGAACGTCGCCATCGGTACTCTTAACTTCTATAACGTCATCGCCTACTTCCAGAATAGAGATATCAAACGTCCCGCCGCCGAAATCGTATACGGCGATTTTCTCGTTTTTCTTTTTGTTAAATCCATACGCGAGCGCTGCCGCCGTCGGCTCGTTGACGATGCGCTTCACTTCAAACCCGGCGATCTTCCCCGCATCTTTTGTTGCCTGTCTTTGCGAGTCGCTGAAATACGCCGGCACGGTTATCACCGCTTCCGTTATCTTCTCACCAAGCTTCGCTTCCGCATCGCTCTTTAGTTTCCCTAAAATATAAGCGGAGACTTCTTCCGGACTGTGCCACTTCTCGCCCATTTTTACCTTCACTCCGCCGTTGTCCGCGCGATCGATTGCGAATGGCACGATTTTTTTGTCTTTCTGCACGCCCTCGTCTTCAAATTTGTGTCCAATCAGTCTTTTAATTCCATACAGAGTATTGGCAGGGTTAGTGACAGCCTGCCGTTTCGCCGTCTGACCCACCAACCGCTCACCATTTTTTGCGACGGCAACAATGGAAGGCGTTGTACGCGCGCCCTCGATATTTTCCACGATTCGCGGCTCGCCTCCTTCAACAATCGCCACCGCGGAATTGGTTGTCCCCAAGTCGATTCCAAGTACTTTTGCCATATGTGTAATTTTTAGTTAATAGTTTAGTAGTTTTTTAATAAGTGTTATTTTGCTTTCCCCCCTCCCCTGCCAAGGGGAGGTGCCCGCAGGGCGAAGGGGGTATATCTGCTCATTCTTCCCTTATCACCTCTTTTCCCGAACATTATCTCGAACTCATCATTCACATACGCCCGCATGGCCATCGTAAGCATCGCCTTCAGAGTAATTCCTTCCAGCTTTGCCTTTAGAAGCGCCTGCTCTTTGAGATCAGCGTCGCTCTTAAAGACGATCTGTATTTCCGTGTGTTGATAAATAATTCTCCTCATGGCTATAAAGTAATAAAAAAAACAAAAGATGGCTACATATAGTTCTTGGCTATATTATAGCTATCTCTCTTTCTGAGTCAAGTATTCTATTCCCCCCACGCCGCGACCTCCACTTTCGGCGAGCGGATGAGAGTGCCGCCGAGGGAGTAGCCTTTCTGAATGACAGCGACTATTTTCTCATCGTCTTCTTCTTTCTCCGCCGCGACGCTCCGTACTGAAGTATGAAGCTTGGGGTCGAACTTTTCTCCCGTCGGGTTCACTTGGGTCAAGCCGTGGCGTTCGAGCGTAGAGAGAAGCTGGCTGTAAATATACTCCATGCCAACACGCCAATTCTTATCTACTTTCTCCCACGCCTCTTTATTCGCCTGCGCTTGCTCGAAGCTGTCCGCCACCGCGATCATATCCAAAAGCACCTCTTTGGTTGCCATTTTTGCGAATTCGCCTCGCGCCTTTTCTTCTTCTTTGCGCGCATTCACATGGTCCGCCTTCGCTCTCTGCCAGCCGGTCAGATATTCTTCTTTTTCTTTCCTGCAAACTTTCAGCTTCTCGCGCAGTTTCTTCAGTGTCCCAGCACCAATTTCCGCATCTGGATCAGCCTCAAACACGAGGTCGTCTTCCACCTCGTCCTCCTTAGTTTCATCTATTTCTTTTTCTCTTTCCCCGTTGCTCATAGATAATTTATCGCTTCGCCCACTGTGGACGTTTGCGGGCTTTTTTGAGGCCGAATTTGCGTCGTTCTTTGGCTCTTGGATCGCGTTTAAGAAATCCTTCTTGTTTGAGAGGTTTCCTGAGTTCGCCGTCATATTTCGTGAGAGCGCGCGCGATGCCGTGCCGAAGCGCTTCCGCCTGCGAATGAATGCCACCGCCGACAAGCTTCGCCGTCACGCCGAATTTCTCAACAAAGTCTTTTTGAAGTTTGGCCGTATCAAATGGACTCTTCACGATTGCGTGCATTTCGGCCGTCGGGAAATATGCGAGGTATTCCTTGCCGTTCACAACAATCTCTTTGCCGCCCTCAATAAGCCGTACGGAAGCAATCGCGGTTTTGCGCCGTCCTACGGTACCGATATATTTTTCGGCAGATACTTTTGCTGTGGTTTTTGTTTTCGCTGGCATAAAGTTATTTTGGAAATTATTCTTCTATCACCAGATTATTCATCATCACTTGCTGAAGTTTGTTTTTGGGAAGCATCCCCTTCACCGCTTTTCTAAAAATTTCTCTATACCCCTTCTTTGCGACGACATTCTTCATCGGCGCTATCTTCAGCCCTCCGGGATACCCGGAGTAACTTGAATATGTTTTCTGACTAAGCTTCCTTGGGTCAAGAGAAAGTCCGCCCGCATTCGTAATTCGCACCGTAATTTTCGGGGCAATATTCCTTGCAAAACTCACAGAATCCTTTCCCATAAGATACCGCGCGGCTTCACCAGCCACCTGTCCCAGGCGCTTCCCTTTCGCATCTATCATATAGGTATGTGTTGCTGTCTGTTTTGTTGTCATGTTTAAAATATTTACTCTCTTTATTTCACAAATTCTATTACCGCCATGGGGCTTCCATCGCTTTTCCTCGGGGCAAGCTTCACAATCCTTGTATATCCGCCATTTCTTTCTTTCTGCGCAGGCGCGATCGTTTTTGTAAGCTTCTGTACCGCATCCGTTACGCCGCCAAGGCGCGATGTGAGAAGGCGCGTATTCCCCAGAGAATTTCCCTTTGGACCCCCCTTCGCTTTGGTCACCATCTTTTCCACAAACGGGCGAAGTTCTTTGGCTTTCGCCTCCGTAGTCCTGATTTTCCCGTCGCGAATAAGCGACACGGCAAGAGAGCGCATGAGTGCGATCCTCACTTTCTTAACTCGTCCGAATTTTCTGTTGTGATTGTGGTGCCGCATGATACTGGTAACTAGTCACTGATCGCTGGTAACTGGGTCATTGCCTCAATGATAATCCGAGATTCATCAACGCCTTCTTTATTTCCTGAATCCCTTTCTCGCCCAAGCCGTCCACGTCAAGAAGGTCTTCTTCCTTCTTGCGCACCAGCCCTCCTACCGTGCGAATATTTGAAGTATTGAGAGCATTCGCCGTGCGCGTACCGAGGTTGAGCGATTCAATCCGAATTTTCAGAATATCAGGATCAACCTCATCTCTCTTCGGCCTTATTGATTCTTTCATTGCCTCACTCTCGGCATCTGCCGCAACTTCTTCCTTAAATCCAACAATGGCCGAAAGCTGTTGTATCATAATCGCGATAGACTTTTCAAGCGCCTCGCGCGGTGTTATGGAACCGTCCGTTTCAATGAAAATGCGGAGTCGGTTGTGGTCGGTCCTATCCCCCACGCGCATATTTTCAACGTCGTAGTTCACCCGCCGTACGGGAGTAAAAATAGAATCTAAGACGATGCTCCCTACCTCCACCTTTTCTTTCTGAAGTTCTTCACGAGACGAGTATCCCAAGCCCCGCCCAACCCGCATGCTCATAGAAAGCGTGGTGTTGCTCGTTACTTCCGCGATGTGCTGGTCGGGATTTAGCACTTCCACCTGACTGGGAGTTTTAATATCTTTCGCCGTAACAGACTTCTCGCCCTTCGCTGAAAGAGAGATCTCAACCGGTTCATCTCCCGTCATCTTCAGCCTGACTTTCTTCAAATTGAGAAGTATCCCAACGACATCTTCCTTCACGCCGTCAATTGTGGAAAACTCGTGGTTTACTCCATCAATTTTAACGGATATAATAGCCGCGCCGGGAAGCGACGAGAGAATGATGCGGCGCAGGGAATTCCCCAGCGTGTGACCGTAACCGAGATACAGGCCGTCAATTTCATATGTTCCCGTCAACGCATCCTCGGAAACGATCCGAGGTTTTGACGGCAATAAAATCTTCGTATCAAGCATAAAATATATAAAAAAATAATAATCTAAAGTTAATTATAGCCTGTGTTACATATTGCTATCTGCTATAGAATTCTATCACTGATTTGAAATTAAGACCCCCCTGTTCCGCGCTCAAGAGCGGTTTCCCCATAATCGTCCCCGTCGCTTCTTTCGGATCAATGCGAAGCCACAACGGAGACGTGGTATTCGCAAGGCGCTCGGAAATCCCGGAATACACAGCCTTGCCCTCGCTCGCTTTGCGTGTGGACAAGATGTCACCCGCACGAACTCTGTACGACGGGATGGTCACCATTCGGCCATTCACGAGAACATGACCGTGAGAAACAAGCTGGCGCGCCTCCGCACGTGACTTGGCGAAACCGGCGCGATACGCCACAGAGTCCAGGCGAGATTCCAACTCCTCGTAGAGCCCCTCTGCAGGACTTCCTGCGCTCTTCAGGGCCGATTCTTTCACATAGCGTGCGAACTGCCTCTCAGAAACGCGGTAAATGTTCCGGATCTTCTGCTTTTCGCGAAGCTGAATACCGAATTCGGTCGTAACGCTTCGGTGTTTCCTCTCGGAATCGCGCTTACCGGGAGCGTATGCCTTGCGTTCAAATGCGCATTTGGGCGTGAAGCAACGATCCCCGCGGAGGAAAAGTTTCTCCCCGGCTCTTCGGCATGTTTTGCATTTTTTATCGGCTATCATAATTCTGGTTTTCTTGTGACTTGTCGCTAGGAACTGGTAATCTGCAAAAACGCGTGATTACAATCTACCAGTGATAAGTGACAAGTTACTAGTTTACTAGACTCTTCTCGGCTTTTTGGGCTTCGGACCATTGTGCGGCACCGGCGTTCTGTCCTTGATGGAAACAATGTCAAATCCTTTTCCGGCGAAGCTCCTTACCGCGGCCTCTCTTCCCGACCCGACGCCGACAACAACAACGCTCACTTCCTTCATGCCGATCGCATGCGCTTTTTCCGCTATTCCTTCGCCGACTTTCGCTGCGGCAAAGGGGGTACCTTTTTTCGCTCCCTTGAACCCCAGAGCGCCAGACGAGGACCATGCGAGAAGGTTGCCGTTCTTGTCGCTTAAAGATACCTTCGTATTGTTGTATGTCGCCTCTACAAAAAATATTCCAGACGAAACTTTCTTTTTCGAACCGCCGGAAACACCCGCGGATTTGGCGCCGCTTGTATCAGTTCCTCCTTGTTTTGCAATTCGTTTTTTGCCCATGTTGCGTATTTTATGTCTTCTCTATCTTTCTCCTGCCCGATCCCATCGTTTTCCTGACATTGCCGCGCACCGTGCGAGAGTTGGTCTTTGTTCTCTGCCCGCTGACTGGAAGATGCCGAAGATGCCGCACTCCACGATATGCCTTAATATCTTTCAAACGCTTGATATTTCCGGATACGATTCGACGGAGATCTCCTTCCACTTTCATTGTCTCCACAAGAGCGCGTATCTTCTGTTCTTCCGCCGGAGTAATTTCTGGCGATTTCTTACCATGATC
The DNA here is from genome assembly GCA_964601555.1 of uncultured Candidatus Saccharibacteria bacterium. Classification (GTDB taxonomy): domain Bacteria; phylum Patescibacteriota; class Minisyncoccia; order Phycocordibacterales; family CAIJYI01; genus CALMXW01. The sequence continues at coordinate 7,126 of CAZRNX010000014.1, forward strand.
CACCCCCGCTGCAGTAAGTATTTTCTTCGCACGCATTCGGCCAATACCATACAGAGCCGTGAGGCCGATCTCAAGTCTTTTGTTGTCTGGAATTGTAATACCAAGTATTCTCATAATTTTTTTGCCAGTTACTATAGACATCACACTATGAAAGTGGACTGAGATGAGGCCATATCGCCTTACAAAATAAGAACTTTTAGCTTCTTCCGGTTCGGCTTCACAATGTGATCTCTATAGTTACTAGACTATCCCTGACGCTGTTTGTGCTTCGGGTTGCCGCAAATAACATACACCCGCCCTTTCCGGCGCACTGACTTGCATTTCATGCAGATTTTTTTCGTTGAAGACCGGACGCGCATATTATAATCTCTTGGTTATTCTTCCCTTTCCCCCATACGGATCGAGCTTCACAAGCACTTTATCGCCGACCAAGACACGAATCCGGTGCAGGCGCATGTTGCCGGAAAGGTATGCGAGCATACCTTTCTCATCCCCGTTTTCATCCGCACCCAATCCTCTGGCATTTGAATCCGAAGGTGTAACGGGAGCAGTAAGCGCTACTCGAAAGAGCGTATTTGGCAACGATTCCGTTACCCGTCCTTCGACGATATTAACTGGATCCCTTTGACCTCCAGTATGTCTGGCTGATTCCATTTGGAGAGTGTAAGTATCCTAGCATACCCCATAGATATAAGTCAACTGTGTGCAAAATTTCCCATGGCAAAAGAAAAAGAGTATTGTATAATAATATGGCAACGGGTGCTGGGTATATGCTGTGGTAAAATTTTGCTCTATTATTTATTAAATAAATACCAATATAATACTATGGAAGAAAATGTGGCGGAGAAGAAAGTTTTAATAATTGAAGATGACCGGTTTTTGGGAGATCTCCTCGCAGGGCATCTGAAAAAAAGCGGTCTGAATGTCGAACTCTGTCCTGATGCGAAAATGGGCATGGAGAAAATTTACGAAGCCAGACCCTCGCTGCTTATCCTCGATCTCTTACTACCGGACATGAACGGTTTTGAACTTTTGGAGAAATTGAAAGAAGACAATATCGTCCCCGCGCTTCCCGTAATGATTCTTTCGAATTTGGGACAGAAGGCGGAAATTGAGAGGGCGATGTCCCTGGGCGCCCGCGATTTCCTTATCAAAGCGCATTTTGACCTGGACAGCATTACCGAAAAAGTGAAGAAGATGTTGTCGCAAACCCCATGATCCCCAACCAAAGCACGGGCGAATATCTTGCGCTTATCCTCCACCACATCCGCACTCCGCTCACCGGAATGATGTGGAGCGTGAAAGAACTGTGGAAAAAGTGTCCGGAAGGCAGTGAGAATAAGATAGAACTTCTTAAAATATACGACGAAACCGTGAAAATTTTAGGCGCCATAGAACAGCTCCTTGCTTCCTCGCGCGTATCGGCAGGGCGCGTCACGTACAATTTCGAGGTGACGAATACGAACCACTTGGAACAGCTCATTCTGACGGGCATCTCCGAGATGAGTTCCTCCGCATACGCGAAAAACATTTCTCTCCATATTGAAACGCATCCGCTTTCCAACAACCCCATCAAGGCGGACCTGGAGAAAATCATTTCCATAGTTCAGACGCTTTTTGAAAATGCCGTAAGTTATACTGATCCCGGGGGAAATATCGCCGTACATGTAGAAGAAGAGGATGGGCATTTCCTTTTCAAAATTTCTGATACTGGCATCGGCATCCCCGAAGAAGTGAAGGGAAATATTTTTATTCAATTTTTCCGTGCGGACAATGCGGAACGCAAGCGCCCCGGAGGCTACGGCGTCGGGCTCTATCTCGCTAAAACATTCGTTGACGCGCATGGCGGTTCTATCTCCTTCGCCACAAATGAGAAACATGACGGTCAAGGCACCGTCTTCATGGTACGCCTCCCGATGCTTCAGCAGTAATATTATGCGGGATGCGAGAATCGAACTCGCGCCCTCTGCTTGGGAAGCAGATGTCCTGCCACTAAACTAATCCCGCAATTTTTTTATTCTATCGAAACCAATCCAAAAAGCCAGACCAGAAGCCGCTCTCGGCGCTTTCTTCGTTTGTCGTGGTAGAGACGGGAGGATCTACGATAAATACAACCCCCTCGCCTTCTTTGCCCACCAGGAATTTCTCCCGAAGCTCTTCTTCTTTCCCCTGTTCGCTTTCAAGCCGCGAGATTTTGGCCTTAAGCTCCGCCTCGCGTTCTTTCAAGAGATCTATCTGCACCGCCACTTCCTCGGCTTTCTCGCGCGCATACTCTCTTTTTTCCCATGCTCCACACACGCCTCTGACCAAAACAAGAAGAAGAAAGACGAGGATAATGATGACCGGGAAAGAATAGAGAAAGCGGCGGGTCCTTTTTTTATGCTGAAATTCCTGCATGGCAATTGCGGATTATAAGTTGTGTGCTAGCATATCATATATACTACTATATTTGCCGATATGTGGGGACGAAAAAGTAAAAAAACTATACGGGGAATATGGATGGCGGTAAGCATATTCGTCATCGTGTCCATGATACTTCTCTATTTCCCGGTATTTCTCTAGCTACTGCTTAATCATCTTGAGAAATACGTCGTGGGGAATATTCACTTTCCCTCGTTCTTTCATCTTCTTTTTCCCCTTCTTCTGCTTCTCCAAGAGCTTCATCTTGCGGGTAACATCGCCGCCGTAAAGATAACCCGTCACGTCTTTGCGGAGAGCAGACACGGTGCGGGATGAAATAATGCGGCCCAAAGCGCGCGCTTGAATTTTCACCGCGAAAAGTTGCTTCGGGAGAACCTTGCATAATTTTTCCACCGCGTCCTCGGCCTCTTCTTCCGCACGTCGGCGCGACACCACACGGGTGAATGCCGGGAACAATTCTTCAGCAACCAAAATATCAAGCCGCGTCACGTCCGCGCTCCGCTCTCCTTCTATTTCATACGAGAGCGAAGCATACCCCGATGTCGCGCTCTTCAACTCGTCAAAGAAGTTCCGCATGAGTTCCCGGAGCGGCATGGAGAGTGAGAGTGCCGTGCGGTCGTCGCCCCAGCTTTCCGAATCCCCGAGCTGTGCCTCATGATCATGCAAAAGCGAGAGAATATTTCCTACATATTTATGTTGCGTGATGATTTTCGCTTTGACCCATGGTTCACGCACAGACTTATACGTACCATGATCGGGGAAAAACGCGGGGGAATAAATTTTCTTTTTCTCGCCACTCTGCATTTCCGCTTCGTATGTAATGGACGGTGTGGCGACAATCAGGCTCAAGTTGAATTCGCGCTTCAGCCGTTCTGTAATAATTTCCAAATGAAGCATCCCCAAGAAACCGCAGCGGAACCCGCGTCCAAGCGATCCGGACGATTCTTCTTCGAAAGAGAGCGAGGCGTCGGAAAGCTTCAGCCGGAAGAGTGCCTGCTTCAGAAGCGGAAAATCATCTTGCGATTCGGGATACACGGAAGCCCAGACAACCGGTGCGACTGTCTGGTAGCCCGGCAATGCGGGAAGCGGGGACTTCGCGGACGTGATAGTGTCGCCCACCGATGCAATACCTGGCTCCTTGATGCCGGTAACAATGTACCCGATCTCGCCCGCGCCGAGTTCTTGAGTTGGAATTTCGCCCGGATGGAAAACGCCCGTCTCAAGCGCTTGGAATTTCTTGTCAGCGGCGACAAAAAGAAGCGAGTCGCCTTTCCGAAAAACGCCGTCAAACACGCGCACATAGACGATCACGCCGCGATGCGTTGAATAGCTGAAGTCAAAGATAAGCGCGCGGCTACCTTGTCCTCCTCCCCTGCCGGGGGGAGGGGGCACTTTTTTTATAATCTCTTCCATGAGCTCCCCTACCCCCTTGCCCGTCTTGCCTGATACGCCGAGCACGTCGCCGGCCGAGATACCAAGAAGCTTCGCGAGCTCTTCTTTCACTTCCGGAATTCTCGCAAGCGTACTGTCTATTTTTGAAACAACGGGAATAATGGCAAGCCCCGATTCGCGCGCCAGAGCGAACGTGGTCAATGTCTGCGCCTGCACCCCTTGTGTCACATCTACAAGAAGTATGGACCCCTCAACCGCCTTGAGCGCCCGCGATACCTCATACGAGAAATCAATATGTCCGGGAGTGTCTATGAGATTTAAAATGTATTTTGCGCCTCCAGACCGATACTCCATCCTGACAGGCTGCATTTTGATCGTAATGCCGCGCTCGCGCTCAAGCTCCATGGAATCAAGGACCTGATCTATCATCTTGCGCTTCTCAATCGTCCCTGTCATCTCGAGCATACGGTCGGCAAGAGTGGATTTCCCGTGATCAATGTGGGCGATAATGCTGAAATTGCGTATATTCTTGGAGTCCATAACAACACCCATGATACATTGCAAGGCACGTACTGACAAATGACTATGTTATACTGTCCCCATGCGCACATCATACTCTGCATTGGAGACATTCAAAATCTGCCCTCTCAAATACAAATACTCGCAGATAGATAAGATTAAAGAGCCAAAAAGGATAGAAAGCGTATTCGGCACGCTCGTCCATTCGACCCTTAAGTTCATGTTCGAAAGGAAGCCCTTGTACCCCACTGAAGACGAGGTGATTAATTTTTTTGCAGAAAAGTGGGCGGAAAAAATCCCCGCCATAGAGTACGCTGATCCTGCAAAAAAAGAGAGTGTGGAGAAATTATATTTTGCTGAGGGTGTGAAGATGCTCAAGAATTTCTACAAGAAGAATCCGCCGTGGAATTTCAACGTGATTGAAATGGAGGGGCGCTTCTCACTTCCCTTGCTTGATGAAACGAGCGGCGAAACGCATACGCTCGCGGGAGTGATAGATAGGATAGACAAAGATCCGGAGTCAGAAATTTATGAAATTATAGATTACAAAACGGGCAAAACGATGCCATCCAAAGAGTCTCTCGACCAGAACCTTCAGCTTGGAATGTACCACCTCGCTCTCTCGCATCGCTGGCCGCATGTAAGCCCCGAGAATATTAAAATCTCTCTCTATTTCTTAAAACACAACGACAAAATATCAACTACTCCCACAGAAAAAACGAGGACAGAACTGAAAGAAGGCGTGCTTGCGACGGTGAGAGAGATAGAAGAGCGCACGAAAGCGGGTGATTTCCCAGCCCACGTGAATCCCCTGTGCGGTTTCTGCGGCTTCCGGAAAATCTGCCCGATGTGGAGCCATGAGTATGCGCGGGAAGAGAAGAAAGGCGACCCGACAGAACAAGAGCTCTCGCAAGCGCTCCAAGAATTTTTCGAAATTAAGAAATCAGACGATGCACATAAAAAGCGCATGAGCGAGTTGAGGGATATTATCGTGCGCTATATGGATGCACAAAAAGTAGAGCGCGTTTTCGGTAAGAGCGCTTCTATCACGCGCACTCTCACCGAACGCTATTCTTTTGACTTGGATAAAATCAGGCCCATTCTTGAAGCAATAAACAAATGGGATGAGATCTTAGATCCTGATGAGAAAAAGCTGGAAAAACTTCTCACTTCCCTCCCCAAAGAA
>CAZRNX010000015.1:0-12572 GCA_964601555.1 uncultured Candidatus Saccharibacteria bacterium
GGCAGAGAATCTGCCTAAAATCGCGCGGGAGAGCAACCTTTTTGCCAAAAAGGTTATTGCCAAAGAAATCTTTGGCTCGAACCTCGTCTTGGCGGGCAGAGAGGCGCGCGTCAGCGCGCCGAAAAGCATTGCATTCCCCCCACAAAATCAGTGGACGGCGCTTTGCGCCGCCAATCAAAAAGTCGGTCAATTTTCTGAAAGTCAGATTTTGGTGCGCGTACTTGGAATCGAACCAAGGGCCTCTGTCTTATCAGGACAGCGTTCTACCACTGAACTATACGCGCGAATGTGCAATTAAGTAGCCAAAATATACCAAAAAAATGCATCCTGCGCAATAATAAAAACAGGGGCGATGAACTGCCCCTGTCAGCCGACGGCCTCTCTAATTTTAGTGCCGCATGATTGCTTCTATTTCTTCAATCTCCTTTGGCGCGCCGTCGCTTAGCACAAGCGGCTCGCCATTCGTGACAACAACATCATCCTCTATACGAATACCGATATTCCACCACTTTTTCTCCACATCTTTTGACGGCTTGATGTAGATCCCCGGCTCTACCGTCGTCACTATATTGGGCCGGAGAATAACCGGCTTGTTGTCTTTGTCGAAATAGGATCCAACATCGTGAACATCCCTGCCGAGTAAGTGCCCTGTCCGATGCGGGAAGAACTGCTTTGAGTAATAGCTGTCGGGTGAGTTGCGATCCAGGCGTGCGGCTATGATATCCTCCGCATTGCCTTCCATTATGCCGAGACCAAGAAGGCCCTCGACAACAATCCTCACTGCCGTTTCGTGGGGAGCATTAAACGGCTTGCCTGAGCAAACTTTCTGAATCGCCGCCTTTTGAGCAGTGAGGACGATCTCGTAGATTGCCTTCTGTTCCGGCGTAAATTTCCCATTTACCGGAATTGTCCGCGTAATGTCGGATGCGTATCCTTCATACTCGCAACCCGCATCCATAAGCACGAGATCGCCGTCCAGGAGCCTGTCATTATTTTCATGATAATGCAGCATACATGCATTCTTTCCTCCCCCAACAATACAGGGATATGCGGGAACTGAAGAACCGCCATTCATCCGAAAATGATATGCCAGTATAGCTTCAAGCTGATATTCCATCATGCCAGACCTGCATGCTTGCATAGCAAGTACGTGCGCATTGGCGGATATTTGCGCCGCTCTCTGCATTATCTCAAGCTCAAGCGGTTCCTTCACAAGCCGCATCTCGGAAACCGGAATATAGAGATCCGAAATATGCTGGACCGGCCATGGCAGAGTGATCCGCGTTGATCGCTGCGCCTTATGTATCCAACTCCGAATACGATCGTCCCATTCGTCTTCGACTCCATACAGACCGTAAGAGTAGTAGAGGCGATGAGTACGCGTGAGTATATCGGCAACGCGCTGATCCAGTTCTTCTAGAGGATATACCTCGGAGAATCCGAATGCCTTTGCCCCTTCTGCTCCAACATTCGCGCCGAAATCCCATGTCGCAATGGCGCTTCTCCCGCTGGCACAGAAGAAAATATCGCGAGAATTCGCTCCGAGAGACACGAGAACCAGTACCGCGTCCGGTTCCGGAAATTCCCCCGCAAGATAATGGAAATTACTGTCCGGCCTATGCGGGAAATTCATATCTTCATTCCGCCTCCGCAAAGGCGCGTTTGGAATGATCGCGACACTCTTCTCGCCCATTCGCCGCATGAGTTCTGCCCGTCGTTTGCGATGTATTTCAACGTTCATAATTTATATCTCCACTTGTACGCTTAACATACCTCGTTATTCATAGCATGACTCTTTCTATTTGTCTACCAGCAGAGTTTCGCGTGCGACAGAAAATACGCTATACTATATTTACATCATTTACATCAACTTATCTAGCATTTTTTATTTTTAAAAAACGTACAATATGAACATCGTTTACTTTTACAATGAGGAATGGGAGAAGGAGTACGTCGCGGGGAAGCTTGCGGGAGAAAATGTTGAATTCAAGAAAGGCTCCGTGCAGAATCACGCAGAATACAGCAATGACAATGCCGAAGTCCTCGCAGTCTTCGTGAATTCGCATGTTGGGAAAGAAGAGATGGAGAGATTCCCTAAATTGAAATTTATCGCCGCACGATCTACCGGTTACGACAACATTGATCTCACTGAAACAGCGGCGCGGGGCATTACGGTCTCGTATGTGCCGACGTATGGCGAGAATACGGTTGCAGAGTTCGCGTTCGCGCTCCTTCTCATGGTCTCGCGCAAGATGTACGACGCGTACAAGCAGGTGGAGCAGGATGGAAATTTTTCAAAAACCGGTCTCACTGGATTTGATTTAAAAGGCAAAACTATCGGCATCGTGGGCACGGGGCACATCGGTGTGAATTCTATAAAAATCGCAAAGGGATTTGGGATGAACGTCATCGCCTACGATCCGTATGCCAAGCCCGAACTTGCTGCTGAACTTGGATTTACATATCTTTCGTTTGAAGATCTCCTTGCACAGTCGGATGTGATAACCATTCACGTCCCTTACCTTCCCGCAACTCACCACATGATTAGTATGCAAAATGTCGGAAAGATAAAGAAAGGATGTGTGCTTATCAATACTGCTCGCGGCGCGATTGTCGAGACAGATGCTCTTGTGCATGGCCTGAAAGACGGCACATTCTTGGGCGCAGGACTCGATGTACTGGAAGAAGAGAACTATATGGGCGACGAGACGGCACTTCTCTTTCAGGATCACCCGAACGCCGAAGCGCTGAAGACAGTGCTTGAAAATCATTACCTCATGGATCACCCGCGCGTTATTATCGCCCCGCACAATGCATTCAACACACGCGAAGCCATCACCCGCATTCTCAATACTTCAATAGAAAACATCAACGCCTTCAAAGCAGGGGCGCCAAAAAATGTCGTGGTGAAGAAGCAGTAAATTTAAAAACAGATGAGGATGTAGAATATGCTCTTTACCGCACGAAGAATACGCCGAAGTCTCCCTGATTGTTCAAATTGTAATAGGGGTAGGTTCCCGTCGCAGTCACGCTAAAGACAAATTCTTTCCCTTTTCCCACTGACGTTTCCTGCGAATACCCAGGAATGGGGATATTCCTATCGTAATAAGCATACGTTCTCACCTTCATTGACTTTGAGCTCATATTAAGAAATCGAATATCGGTTCCCCGACGCACCTCCACTGTCTCCGGCTCAAATCCGCTGTTCGTGTAAGTAATCGTTGTCAAGCGCTTCGAAGATACGAGAACGGAAGTGGACCTGGGGGCCGGAGGCGTAATACTTGGTTGCTGCGATGTGACGGCTACTGCATCTTCACCCCCCGGCTCTGTTGTGGTAGATCCGCTAGGCGAAAGCGAGAGTCCCAAGATGTCCCCCGTATCATTTTCTACGAGTGGAGGATTATACACAAACACGCCGATGCCGCCGACGAAAAGTCCAATAAGAAGTCCAAAAAAAAGATTGCGCATACGTAACCAATATTATATCATAATCATACTTTCACTATACTTATATGCTTCATCAAACCGTAAGAGAAGGAATAAAGCAAGCCATGCTCGCGAGAGATACCATGCGGCTGGAAACTCTGCGCTCTATTTCCGCCGCGTTCACGAATGAACTCGTCGCGAAAAAGCGCACTCCGCAAGAAATCCTTTCGGATGAAGAAGGACTTGCCGTCATTAAGCGCCTCGGGAAACAGCGAAGAGACTCCATAGAGCAGTTCGAGAAAGGCGGCCGCAGCGATCTCGCGGATAAAGAAAAAGCCGAGCTTGCCATTCTTAACTCATTTCTCCCCCAAACAATAAGCAGGAGAGAAATACAAAAAATCGCTGAAGCGAAAAAAATAGAGCTCGGTATTACGGATAAATCAAAGGCGGGCCAACTCGTCGGCGCCGTCATGAAAGAACTCAAGGGACAAGCCGATGGCAATAATGTGAAAGAAGTAGTAGACGGGTTGTTTTAGCTTAATGCAATTGTAAGTGAAAAATTCTCCAGATCAACTTCCCTACTTTCTTTACCTTTAGTATTCCCAAAATTTATTTTTCTAAATAACGCGGCGTGAGTTATTTCTTTCTCGAACTTTCTCACGAATGCTTCTCCCCTCTCGTCCGCCTCTATCACAAATATTTTATCTTTTTCATCCGGCATCATGCCGCTCTCTTTGCGGAAATCCTGAATGCTTCTGATAAGCTCGCGGAGCTGCCCCTCTTCGCGAAGCTCGGGGGTAATGTGAGTATCAAGTTCGACTTTCCCAATCTCAATCTTATCTGAAAAGATTACCTCTTTTATATTTACTTCATCCCTAATTATATCTTCTAGTTGTTTCTTACGGTCCACGGGTATGAATTGTAGTGTACTCCATGCAGTAAGTTTTCGTAGTGGTTGTCGAACTTTAATTCCCTTATTTGCTCTTGCCTCTAATCCAAGAGAACAGATCTCTCTTACTGTTTTCATCCACTCTGAAAAACTAGTACCATTATACGCATAAACAGGACGTTGCCATCTCTCGAGATGAACACTTTCTTTTTTATCTTTACCATCTACGCGACCATACACCTGTTCCGCAAAAAATGGCATGAACGGTGCAACTATCTTCGATAGTTCTTGTAGAACATACTTCAGCGTTTGTCGTGCTCTTTGTGTTTCTTCCCCAAACCCATCATTCTTGCCTTTCAACCGCTCCCTACTACGTCGGAGCCACCATGTCGAGAGATCATCTATAAACTCCGCAATCGGTTTACTCGCACGATCCAGCTCATACGCGGACAATCCTTTATCTACTTCGTCAAAAAGTATACCGAGTCTTTCAAGCAGCCATCCATCAAGAATATTCTCACCCATATTCCCCTTCTTCCCATCAGTCTTATATAAGTCGTAAAATGCCAACACATTTTGCAGACGCAAAACTACTTTCTTATACACTTCGTCAACGCCTTTCTCCGAAAATCTCAAATCCTCGGCGCGTACGACAGGAGAAGTGAGAAGATAATATCGCAGGGCATCCGCGCCATACTTCGTGATCATCTCAACTGGGTCGGGATAATTCTTAAGTTTCTTGGACATTTTCTGTCCGTCTTCAGCGAGTACAAGTCCGTTCACAATCACATTCCTGTACGGCGATTTTTCAAACAGCCCAACGGAAAGCACGAGCATGGTGTAGAACCAGCCGCGTGTTTGGTCCAATCCTTCGGCAATAAAATCGGCCGGAAAATTCTCGCGGAACAGTTTCCCTTCCGGTGTCTTATCATCGCCAAGATAATGAAACTGCGCAAAGGGCATCGAGCCGGATTCGAACCAGCAGTCGAACACTTCCGGCACTCTCCTCATCTCTCCATCACACCCACTCTCTTCACACGCCCAAGTCATAGCATCAATGTATGGCCGGTGCAAGTCAAGCTCGTGGTGACTGTTTCTGGGAATATGAGGATATTCGAAAGGTTGGATTGCCGCATTATCAAAAATAGAATCATTTCTTCCCCATAGTTCTGCTGCCTCCGCATCATTCAATCCTTCCGCCGCTGCAAGAAGAAGCCCCATCGGCGCATCATGTGTAACTATAAGAATATTTTTCCCCTCGTACTCGCTTTCAAGCGAAGCAAGCGCATCGCCAACGCGGCGCTTTATATCCCGATAATCTTCCCCTCCCACTTTCTTTTCAAATCGCTCTTTCACTAATTTGAAATGTCTGTGATATTCGTCCGCGTGCTTTCCCTCAAACTCTCCCCCTGAAATTTCCCGAAATCTTTCGTCTAAGACAATGCTTTCTTTGGGGATGCCCAACGCCTCGCCCGCAATTTCCGCAGTTTCTTTTGCGCGAAGTATGGGAGAAGAAACGACCACATCTATTCCCTCTTTTTTTAACTTTCCTGTAACGGCTTTTGTTTGTTCTCGCCCTTTCTCTGTCACATGATGCTTGTCAGAAAGAAGCGTGCCAAGAATATTTTGCACATTATTCTCCGACTCCCCGTGTCGCATCACAAAATATCTATTGCGCCCGGAGACTGTAGCGAAGTACTTTTTTAAATCTTCAAGCGATCCTATCACTTCGCTTTTCTTGCATTTTTCGCACCACCACACGGGAATAGGCGCGCCCCAGTAACGGGAGCGCGAGATGGCCCAGTCGCGAGCGCCCTCAAGCCATTTTCCAAATCGGCCGTCGCGAATATTTTCCGGAACCCAATTAATTTTTTTATTTCCAGAGATAAGCTTCTCCTTGAGCGCCGTCACTTTTACAAACCACGAGCTCGCAGTGTAATTCAACAATGCTGTATCGCAGCGCCAGCAGTGGGGATAGCTGTGCGGGTATTTCTCCCATGCGAAAAGCAGTCCCTTCTCCTCGAGAAATTTCTTAATAGCAAGATCAACCTCTCGAACCTCATCTTTTTTCCCCTTTGCACGAGGTATCAAGTCCTTCTCAAAATCAGCTACTACTTCCTTGAACTTCCCATCCATGCCGACGTGTTGCACGAACGGCAAGTTCTCTTTCTTCCTGAGCTCCATGTCATTCTCGCCAAATGCCGGCGCAATGTGCACAATCCCCGTGCCCGTATCTGTCGTTACGAAATCTGCGGCGTATACTTTCCACCCATTTTCCCTATTTTTTAACTTCTCATCGCGAGAATAATAATTAAATAAAGTCTTGTATTTTTTCCCCACAAGTTCTTTGCCAAGAAACGTATTTCGTATTTCGTATTTCGTATTTCGAAAGACTTCTTCAATGCGTTCTTTGGCAATAATACATTCTTCCTCCATACCTGATACCTGATACCTGATACGAGAATACTCAATCTCCTCTCCAATCGCGAGTGCGACATTCCCCGGCAAGGTCCATGGCGTTGTTGTCCAAGCGAGCAAAAGAGTTCCAGGTTCATCAACAAGTTCAAATTTCACCGTAACTGCCAAATCTTTCACATCCTGATAATTCATCCCCACTTCCGAGATCGCAAGCGTCGTTTCGCATCGCGGGCAGATGTGCATTGACTTGTACCCTTCGTAAATAAGCCCCGCATCGTGAAGCTTCTTGAACGCCCACCACACACTCTCGGAATATTTCCAGTCCATCGTGACATACGAGAGGTCCATATCTATCCATCGCCCCAATCTCGGCACTATTTCTTTCCAATTTTTGTCATAACGCAAAACAGCTGCATGAGCCGTTTCGTTGAATTTCTCAATGCCCAACTTTTCAATATCTTTCTTCCTCTTCAAACCCAATTCTTCTTCAATAATATTCTCAATGGGAAGACCATGGCAGTCCCACCCCCACACACGCCGAACATACCGCCCCTTCATCGTCTGGTATCTCGGCAAAACATCTTTGATGGTTCCCGCGAGCAAGTGCCCGTAATGCGGCAGTCCCGTCGCAAACGGCGGTCCGTCATAAAAGACAAATGCCTTGTCCGCCGAAGCTTTCTTGACCTCTGTAGCTTTAGCGAAAGAGGTAGCGGAGGTGGACTCAAGCGATTTCTCGAAAATTTTCTTCTCGCGCCAAAAGGCAAGCGTCTTCTCTTCTTGCTCGGCGATTTTAGACTTCTCCTCATGAGACATAATGAAAATATAGCATTTTTTGAGCCAGACGCAAAAAGCCCCCTGCGATTACGCATATCGCGCTTCCGCAGAGGGCATTCGCTATTCCCAACATGTGCTTACCCCTTCTTCGGAGATTTTACCGCGACGGTATCCGAGTCGTAAACGACCGTTTCCGGACTAAATCCAAAATCCATTCGTGAACTTTGGAGCCACGCCTCTGTTATTTCTTCCACTGAAATCGGGACCCCGTAGGGCGTGATGTCTCCCAACATACTCTTCCTCCCTTTCCCGACGAAATAGACTCCCATCCTTTTGAGTCTCGCCTTTAGTAGCCTGAGTGTTCCATACTCCATAACCCTCCCCTTGCGTTCCCAGTTGACAACATAGATAAGCCTAATCTGGTTCATGACAACCTCCTTACCGGAAGCAAATCTCCGGCGATGTCTCGCCTTTATTATACCCCTCTTTTCGGAAGTCAACTGCAAGTTATACACAGATCAGTCTCCTGCGCGCTTTTGTAAAATTTCTTTCTCTTTTACCCTGCGCCGAATGTATGCTATTATGCGATTTATGAATGGTTCCGAAGAACTCCACAACATACGCCACTCGCTCGCGCATTTGCTTGCGATGGCGGCGCTTGAACTGTATCCGGACGCGAAGTTGACGCTCGGCCCGGCGATAGAAAACGGCTTTTATTATGACATCGAATTTTCGGGGGGTAAAAATCCTTCTTCTGACGATCTCAAGAAGTTAGAGAGAAAAATGAAAAAACTCGTTTCTAGCAAACTCTCTTTCGCAGGACGGGAAGTTGCACCAAAAGAAGCACGAGAAATTTTCGCCAGCAATTCTTACAAGCTGGAGCTTATTGACGAAATAGTAGAGCGGGGAGAGAAAGTGACTCTCTATAGTACGGGGAAGAATTTTACAGATCTTTGCAGAGGGGGTCATGTCGAGAACACAAGCGAAATCAATTCCGACGCTTTCACGCTTACGCATATTGCGGGCGTGTATTGGAGGGGCGACGAGAAGAACACCATGCTCACGCGCATTTACGGTCTTGCATTTGAAACTCCCGAAGCGCTCGCGGAATACCAGAAAATGCAAGAAGAAGCGAAAAAAAGAGATCATCGAAAGCTAGGCAAGGAACTCGGACTTTTTGCGTTTGACGACGATGTTGGCCCCGGGCTTCCACTCTGGCTTCCGAAAGGCGCGGCCATGATCGAAGCGCTGGAAAGTCTCGCGAAAGAAACAGAATTCCACGCCGGATATGACCGCGTTCGAACGCCGCATATTGCGAAGGAATCCATGTATCTCACGAGCGGACATCTTCCCTACTACCAAGACAGCATGTACCCACCCATGGAATACGAGGGTGAGAAATATTATTTGAAGGCGATGAACTGCCCGCATCATCATAAAATTTTTGCCGCCGAGCCGAGAAGCTATCGCGACCTTCCCATGCGCCTCGCGGAATACGGCACGGTCTACCGCCACGAGAAATCCGGCGAGCTTTTTGGCATCATGCGCGTGCGGATGATGCAGATGAACGACGCGCATATCTACTGCAGTGAAGAACAATTCGCGGGTGAATTCCGCCGTGTGAACGAAATGTATCTGAAATATTTTAAAATTTTCGGCATTACGAAATACATGATGCGCCTTTCGTTGCACGACCCCGAAAAGCTGGGGAAAAAATATGTGAACGAGCCGGAGCTGTGGATGAAAACGGAAGAGATGGTGAGAAAAGTTTTAGCGGATTCAAAAACTCTATTTACCGAAGTGCCAGACGAGGCGGCATTTTACGGACCGAAAATTGACGTCGAGGTGTGGAGCGCCATCGGACGTGAGTTTACGCTTGCGACGAACCAAGTGGATTTTTCCGTTCCGAAACGATTCGGCCTCACGTTTACCAATCGCGAGGGAAAGCCGAAAACTCCTCTTTGCATTCACCGCGCACCGCTTGGCACACATGAACGCTTCATTGGATTCCTTATAGAACATTACGGCGGAGCATTCCCCTTCTGGCTCGCGCCGGTCCAGACTGCCGTGCTTCCGATAAGCGAGAAGCATCATGAATATGCGAAAAGTGTTTTTGAGCAGTTAAAGGAGAAGAATATAAGAGCAGAACTTTGGGATCAGAATGAGTCGCTGGGGAAGAAAATCAGGAATGTGAAACTCCAAAAAATCCCATATTTTCTGGTAATCGGCGACAAAGAAGTCAAATCCAAAACAGTAACTATAGAAGATAGGGGGAAGGGCAGTTTGGGCCAAAAAGATATTCACACATTCCTCGACTTGACAAAAGGTGAAGGGAGTGTGTAGGATAAACAATAGGTACTTCTAACAAGATTGATGATGTTGAGCCAATAAATAAATTAAACTGGCCAGTTCGACACCGGATATTTTTTTGGAAGAAAATACTTTATCGAAATTTGTCGGAGGTGTGTCATGAACACCAAACTTTGGACAAAATTTGGAGAGAAAACTCCCGAAGAAGTACTCCACCTCTTGAAGAACGGTACGAATCGGGACGAGAAATATCACCTGTGGGATGTGTTGAAAACAGCTAGGGGCCATGCCTATAGAGAACTTGAATTAGCTGCTCAATGGGCTCGTGAGAATCCAGCGCTGTGTTGGATGAAGCAAGTCCAAGAGTCGAAGATATGGCTCAATCATATTTCTTAGCACACCCCCGCCAAAAGCGGTTGTCTTTACGAAGACAACCGCTTTTACACATCCACGTTCGCGAGCTTGGCGTTCGTTTGTATGAAGGATTTGCGCGATGAGACGTCGGTGCCCATGAGCATGTCGAACACTTTGTCGGCTTCTTGCGCGTCTTCTACGTTAACCTGCTTCAAGACGCGGGTCTCCGGATTCATCGTCGTCTCCCAGAGCTCGTCAGCATTCATTTCACCAAGGCCTTTGTATCTCTGCAGTGAAATTTTGGCTTCTTTTTTCTTCGGTGTTTGTTCTGTTTCTGTTTCTTCGGCGCTATTTTCTTCATCCTCCGTAGCTTCAGCGAAGGAGGGCTCCGCAACTTCCTGAAGAGCCATGAGGTCAACGTCCTTGCCGAGGAAATCTATTTTCTCTTCTTCCGTGTACACATAGTGCACTTCTTTGCCGCGCTTGATCTTATAGAGCGGCGGGCGAGCTATGTAGACGAAGCCGCCGTCGATCACCGGTTTGTAATATCTGTAGAAAAGAGTGAGGAGCAATGTGCGGATGTGCGCGCCGTCCACGTCGGCATCCGTCGCGATGATGATCTTGTGGTAGCGCAGTTTCGCAAGGTCAAACGTGTCGCCTATAGCCGCTCCCATTGCTACCACGAGATTCTTGATTTGCTCGGAGGCAAGCATCTTATCGAGTCGCGCTCTTTCGATATTCAAAATCTTACCGCGCAAAGGAAGAATAGCCTGTGTGCGCCTATCGCGGCCCATCTTAGCTGTCCCGCCCGCCGAATCTCCCTCGACGATGAATATTTCCGCTTCTTCGGCGGCCTTCACTTGGCAATCGGCGAGCTTCCCCGGTAACGTCATGCCTTCAAGCGCACCTTTGCGAAGTATTGAGTCTTTCGCCGCTTTTGCCGCCTTGCGCGCACGCAGAGCGAGGATTACTTTCGAAATCATCTGCTTCGCTTCATCGGGGTGCTCTTCCAGGAATGCCGAAAAGGCTTCGCCAAAAACTTTCTCCACCGCCGTTCTTGCTTCAACACTTCCCAATTTCGCTTTCGTCTGGCCTTCAAATTGAATTTCAGGAAGCTTCACGGAGACGACAGCCGTAAGCCCTTCGCGCACATCATCGCCTGTGAAGGTCTCATCATTCTCTTTCACGATGCCATTCTTGCGCGCGTAATCATTGAGAGCGCGAGTGAGTGCGGCGCGAAAGCCGGTCACGTGCGTGCCGCCTTCGGAGTTGTGGATATTATTTCCGAATGCGACTTCCCTCGATGAGATGTCGTCAACATATTGAAGCGCGATCTCCACCTCGCATTCATCATGTTTTTTTTCTGTATAAAATACAGTATCGTGTACCGGTTTCTGGTATTCGTTGTAGAATTTCACAAGTGACTGAATCCCTCCCTCAAAATAAAATGAAAACGACGGCACGGGGAGAAATAGTTCTCTCAAATAGAACACCTCGTCTTCGCGAATCTTCCCCTCGTATTCGCGCGCGTCGATAATAGAAACGCGCATACCCTTCACGAGATACGCTTGTTCGCGGAGATGCGAGAGTACCTGGTTCCAGTTCCATTTAATTTCTTTAAAAACTTCTGGATCTGGTTCGAAAACGATAATAGAACCACTTCTGTCCGTCTTGCCTATCTTTTTGACAGCCGCCTGTCGTGCTCCCCGCTTGTATTCCTGCATATGCATTCCGCCGTCTTTGTGCACTGTCGCTTTCATATAGACAGAGAGGGCATTCACGACAGATGCGCCAACGCCGTGGAGTCCGCCGGAAACTTTGTACCCCCCCTGACCGAATTTGCCGCCTGCGTGAAGAGTGGTCATAATAGTCTCCAACGCCGAGACCTTCGTCTTTGCATGCACGTCCACCGGGATGCCTCGGCCATTGTCTGCCACGCGTACGCGATTGCCCAGGAGCAGTGCCACTTCAATATCATCCGCAAATCCGCCCATCGCTTCATCGCGCGCATTGTCGAAAATCTCCCAGACAAGATGGTGTAACCCTTCCACCCCCGTCCCGCCGATATACATCCCCGGCCGCTTCCGCACCGGCTCAAGGCCTTCAAGAACGGAAATATCCTTGGCACTATACGAGCCTTTTGCATTACGAGAATCAGTGTCTTTCTTCATATCTTTTTGAGTCATTTTCTTATTCTTTAGCAATCAGCGCTTATAAACTTTGTCCCTTCGATCAATAACATATACTCTCAATATGAGTTTCTTACAGTCGGTTTTGTAAATTACGCGAATATCCCCCGTTCTTAACTTGAAAAATCCCTGCCATTCCCCCGCGAGAGAAGTGGAGCTTCTCTGTGATTACTACGTTATTCATATAGGAAGTATAACGTAAATTAGAAGAT
>CAZRNX010000016.1:0-3740 GCA_964601555.1 uncultured Candidatus Saccharibacteria bacterium
ACCTTATTTATCCACATTTACTGTCTAGACAAAGCAGTCCAGTTTACTTTCTTTACTTTACGGTTTTTCCGGACATCATCCCCACATCAATCTCCGAACTTCTCGCCTTCTCTCCGCTCGGTTCGTTAGGGGAGTTTCTTTCTATGGCCCTGGTTGCACTTACCGTGGGTCTTGGGTGCTCGGTATTCATTGTTGTTCAACACAATCAAGAAACTCAAGCGGATATTCTCGGCATACATCTGCATGGGGATAAGCCGGAGCAGTTCATCTCTGCACTGGAAAAACTTCTGCAAGTTTGTCCGAAGGAGAGAAGACAAGGGAACCATGAACGTATAGAGCTGTTGAAACGACTTTTTCGCCCTTCGTGATCCTGCCGATACGGACATCGGCGGGAGTTTTCTTTTTTCTTTTTGCTTGGTATACTGGTACAATGACAGATAGGGGCAGACAGAAGAAAAGAGGAGAGAGAATGGCAGAAATTGAGAAGTTGATGCAGGCACCTGACTTCTGGAGAGATAAACATGCCGCGCAAGAGCTTATCAAAGAGCTGAATGTGTTAAAAAACGGTGCGGCGGGGAAGGGGAAGTATGATGCGGGAGACGCAATCATCACGATATTCTCCGGCGCGGGAGGCGATGACGCGGAAGATTTCTCAGGAATGTTGTTTCGGATGTATGAGAAATATGTTGCAGGGAGAGGCTGGAAGCTTCTCATACTGCACAAGAATGAGAACGATCACGGCGGCTTTCGTAACATTACATTTGAAATATCCGGCAATCCGCGCGCTTCCGGAGCATACGGCACGCTTAAGAACGAGTCCGGGGTGCACCGGCTTGTGCGCATCTCCCCCTTTAACGCTAAGAAGCTGCGCCACACGTCTTTCTCACTCGTAGAAGTAATCCCCAAATTATCCAAGACGGAAAAGGTTGAAATTCCTGCCGGCGATATTACAATAGAATTTGCGCGTTCATCCGGACCGGGCGGGCAGAATGTGAATAAGCGGGAGACGGCGGTGCGCATCGTGCATCTCCCCACCAAGCTCTCGGTTCATGCCGACTCTGAAAGAAGCCAGGAGAGAAATAAAGAGAAAGCGCTAGAAATTCTTGCCGGCAAACTCTACAAATTCCAGGAAGAGAACAGAGAGAAAGAAGAAGCGGGAATGCAGATATCGAAGACGACTGACATAGAGTGGGGCAATCAGATACGTTCATATGTGCTTCATCCGTACAAAATGGTGAAAGATCACCGCACGGAGGTGGAGACAAGCGACGTGGAGGGAGTGCTGGAGCGTGGCGAAATAGAGGAATTTTTGGAGGCGGAGAAAAGTCTATGATTTACTTCGATAAAGTTTCAAAGAAATACACAAATCACCGCGAGTCCGTGGCCCTTGAAGACATAACGTTGTCGGTATCCCACGGCGAGTTCGTTTCCATAGTGGGCCATTCCGGCGCGGGGAAGACGACGCTCCTTAAGCTCTTGCTTGCCGAGGAAGCGCCAAGCGAAGGTTCGATATTTTTTGAATCGGTCAATGTGCACGCGCTTCGGAAGAATGATATCTCCAAGCTTCGGAGGCGCATGGGGATGATTTTCCAGGACTTTCGTTTGCTCCCCGACAAGATGGTATACGAGAATATCTCTTTTGCCATGGAGGCGGCCGGCCGAAGCGACGAAGAGATCGCTTTCGACGTTCCGCACGTGCTCTCGCTTGTTGATCTTGCGGGGAAAGAGTGGAACTTCCCCCACGAGCTCTCCGGCGGCGAGAAGCAGCGGGTCGCTATCGCGCGCGCCATCGTGAATCAGCCCGACGTTTTGATCGCGGACGAACCGACCGGTAACCTTGACCCAGTGAACACGTACGAGATCGTGCAGATTTTGAAAAAAATCAACGACATCGGAACAACGGTGCTTCTTACCACGCACAACAAGGGAGTGATAGATGCCCTTGGACGGAGAGTTATCACGATGGACAAGGGCAAGGTTGTGAGGGATGACGAGAGGGGGAAGTATAGTTTGTAGTGAGTAGTTCGTAGAGAAAAAATTTTACATGTATTGCTAAAAACTAGAACCTACTAACTAAAAACTAATGCCATGTTTTGGACTAATATAAAACGAATAGTACGAACCGGCGTGATTAGCTTCTGGCGCAACTCCTTCGTCTCGCTCGCGAGCGTACTTGTCGTAACCGTCACGCTTTTTGTGGTGGGCATGGTTATTTTTACAAGCGTCATTCTCAACTCTTCCCTTGAAGATTTGAAAAACAAAGTAGATATCAACGTATACTTCACACTTGCGGCGGAAGAAGCGGGAATCTTGAGGGTAAAAAGCTCGCTTGAGAAGCTCCCCGAGGTTGCGTCTGTAGAGTATGTGTCCAAAGAGAAAGCGCTCGAACTCTTCCGCGCGCGTCACGAGGACGACCAGTTGACGCTTCAAGCGCTTGATGAGCTTGCGTACAATCCCCTCGGTGCTCGCTTGAATGTGCTCGCGAAAAATCCCTCCCAGTACGAGAGCGTGGTGCGCTTCATCGAGTCCCAGGCGGAGAGCTCGCTTGAGGGGGGAGGCATCATTAAGAAGGTGAATTATAAGCAGAACAAAGAGGTGATAGATCGGCTCTCGCGTCTTATTGCCGGCGCGGAGAAGCTCGGACTTGCCGTGGCGATCATTCTCATCCTTATTTCCGTGATGATTACTTTCAATACCATCCGCCTCGTCATCTACACTTCTCGCGAAGAGATTGCGGTGGAGCGCCTCGTCGGGGCAAGCAACTTCTATATCAGGGGACCCTTCGTTATTTCCGGCATGCTCTACGGCGCGATTGCCGCGATTATTGCGATAATACTTTTTTACCCCATCACTTTATGGCTTGGCGGTACGACTACGACCTTCTTCGGTGGGGTGAATCTCTTTGAATATTACGTAAAGAATTTCTTCCAGATATTTTTCGTGCTCCTCTCGCTCGGCATTCTCCTGGGCGCCGTCGCGAGCTTCCTTGCGGTGCGGAAGTATTTGAAGGTGTAGAAAAACCTGCGGTATCTGATACCGCAGGGCCTATTCATAAAAAAGAGATTGTTCCGCTTGTCTGTGCAGGCGCTCGATTCTCCTCTCCAGGAGAGCTTCTTCCGGGGTTATCTTCTTCTCTTTTTTAATTTTTGTATCCGAGAACGTTATGTCGTTAAGTCGGCCGGAGAACTTCATGCCATTTTCGCCATACCCGTTTTTCCCGTTTTTGGGATTGATACTTTCACTTTCTCGCTTCGATTCCGGTTGTTTTGGCAGAGTCCGGTATTTCGTAGGGCGATGTCGGTGGCTGCTGATTTCCGGCTCGCATCGCCTGAATATTTTAGCCATGACACAAGACCTCTTTTTGTACAATACTTTCCGTATAGTACCACTATATAGCAGAAAAGAAAAGGTCCCGGAGCGTACGCGCAATGCGTGCAAACTCCGGGACCGGACTCAGAGCAATTAGCCTGTTACGGCCGACCGACCCTGAGCCATGAAAGCCAAGAGCGCTTGGGAGGCGGCTCACTCGGTAGTGTTATCACCACCGTTTCGGCCTTCACTGTGGGGTGGCGATCCTCTCTCTCCTCCATCGCCCGCGCCGTAACGTCGGCATGGGTGATCGGACCGGCCGCTCGTGGTTTTGCAGTACGTCTCGCGGTTTTTTCTGCCTTTTTCCGGCTTCGGCAACTCA
Source organism: uncultured Candidatus Saccharibacteria bacterium (assembly GCA_964601555.1). Lineage (GTDB taxonomy): Bacteria > Patescibacteriota > Minisyncoccia > Phycocordibacterales > CAIJYI01 > CALMXW01. Next base: position 3,692 of record CAZRNX010000016.1, read on the forward strand.
CAGCAAGTACAGGGGAGCTTCCCCTCCCTCCGCAAGCAACTTGTCGTAT
>CAZRNX010000016.1:3840-12496 GCA_964601555.1 uncultured Candidatus Saccharibacteria bacterium
ATATTACCCCATCATCGTCTCTGATATATCTTCCTAATAGTAGCATTTTGCCCTCCTTCGGGCTAAGCGGGCCAATCCCGCACTAAGAAATATGCTAGCATAGTATGCTTTTCCTGTCAAGTACTTTTGAGGTTTTCTTTCTGATATCATAAGAGGCAATATTTAAGAGCGTTTATGGCCCGAAAGGAGCACAGCAAATATATTTTCGTAATCGGTGGCGTAATGTCCGGTGTGGGGAAAGGCGTTACGGCCTCTTCTATAGGCGCGATTTTAAAATCCCGCGGCTTTTCCGTCACCGCGGTGAAGATCGACCCCTACATCAACGTTGATGCGGGTACCATGAACCCCACCGAGCACGGCGAGGTTTTTGTTTTAGAAGACGGGTACGAGACTGATCAGGACATGGGGAATTACGAGCGATTTTTGAACATTTCGCTTCCGTCCGTGAACTACATGACCACCGGACGCGTATACTCGGCGGTAATTAAGAAAGAGCGCGACTTAAAATACAAAGGGAAATGCGTACAGGTCGTGCCGCACATTCCGCTTGAGGTGATTGAGCGCATTGCCGCGGCGAGCGAAGAAGCGGACGCCGATATTACCGTGATTGAGATCGGCGGGACGGTTGGAGAATATGAGAACATTCTCTTTCTTGAAGCGGCCCGCATGATGAAATTAAAAAATCCGGATGACGTTTCTTTCGTTATGGTGTCATATCTTCCCATTCCGAATAAAATCGGCGAAATGAAGACGAAGCCGACCCAGCACGCCGTCCGCGCCGTGAACGAGAGCGGCATTCAGCCCGACGTCATTATTGCCCGCGCGGAAGTTGCAATGGATGCCGTGCGAAAAGAGAAACTCGCGCTTTTTTGCAACGTGCTTCCCGAAAATGTAATATCTGCTCCCGATGTTGAGAGCATTTACGATGTGCCGATAAATTTCGAAAAAGATAAACTCTCTGACATTCTTCTCGCATCTCTCAAGCTCAAGCCGAAAAAGCGAATAGGAATGAAGGAATGGAGAGACTTCGTGAGAAAAACGAAGAACGCAAAGAAAGAAGTGAATATTGCAATCGTTGGGAAGTATTTCTCAACAGGCGACTTCGTGCTCTCCGACGCGTATCTTTCTGTAATCGAGGCGATCAAATACTCTGCCTATTCACAGAATGCAAAGGCGAAGATACACTGGCTCTCGGCGGAGGAGTACGAGCCTGCCAATGCGCATCAGAAGAAAAATCTCGCGCGACTCAAGAAATATGACGGCATACTCGTACCCGGCGGCTTCGGTTCGCGAGGCATAGAAGGGAAGCTCGCGGTAATTAAGTATGCGCGGGAAAATAAGATTCCTTACTTTGGCCTCTGTTATGGCATGCAGCTTGCGGTGGTAGAGTTCGCGCGCAATGTTTTGGGCTGGAGCGATGCGAATACGACGGAGATTGATCCGAAGAGCACGCATCCGGTGATAGACATCATGCCCGATCAGAAAGAGAAAATGGCGAAGGAGGATTACGGCGGCACGATGCGGCTCGGGAGTTACCCCGCGAATCTCAAAGACGGCACTATTGCTCGCACAGCATACGGTAAAGATAAAATTGTAGAAAGACACAGACACAGATATGAAGTTAATCCGGGATACATCGCAGAACTGGAAAAATCCGGACTTATCTTCTCTGCCGCTTCTCCCGACGGCTCATTGATGGAAATCGCAGAATTGCCGAGAGCGAATCACATCCTGGCGCATCCATTTTTCTTGGGCACGCAGTTTCATCCTGAATTTCAAGCTCGCCCCCTTGCTCCACACTCGCTTTTCACAGAATTTATTAGAGCTACAATGGCGAGAAAAAAATAGCGCTCCGTCGGGTGACAGAGCGCGTAACGGTACTTCTTGTGTCATAAGAGTGCGAGCTCCTGCACCATCTTGAGGGCACACTTCACCTTTTGGACGTATTGATGCCCGCTGGTCCCTTTCTTGGTGCGCATACGCCATCGTGCCGCAGAGGGTCCGTCAACATAGCCCACAGCCACGTATGACAGATGCCTCCCGACTTTTGTACATCCAGGCAATTCATCGCAGACGGAGCGAATATATGCGACTCCGGTGCGAAAATTGCACTTGGGAATCTTTGTATCGCACTCGAAGCCGAACAAATTTTCGACACGCTCCTGCGCTATGGGGGTGACTTGCATCGGACCCACAGCGCCTGCCGACGAGGTCACTTCCGGATTTTTTTCGTTACCGGCAACCTCAGTTGCGACAATAGCGGCGATAATTTCCGGCGGTACATCGTATTTTTTGCCTGCCGCTTTGATGGCCTGACCATGCTGGTCTATGATGTCCGGCAGCGCTTTTTTTGCGCTTTCAACCCATTTCTGGCTTATACGAACACCGGCGCTCTTATTGACTCCTTCTGTCTGTCCTGTAGTGGGTACTAATACAAGCACCCAGGATAAACAGAAAGTAACAAGAATTTTATTCACAATATTATTTCTCCAATGAACAACCGCTTTTTAGTATATATGAGTATAAAAATTTGTCAAGTCTTTGCAAGAAAAGTCACCGGAACCCTAGAAAAAAAGACGAGATTCTGCTACACTACGCGTACGAAAAGTAGTAGTTGCGGCCTCGCCCGTAGGCCATAGCCTTCAGGCTACTGCCGAGGGGTTCGCCTAGATGAAAAGATGCTACTATGTGTACAATCTATGCTTTGAGGAGTCAGAAGGATGGAAATCTGTATGTCGGATGCACAGAGGATTTGCACAGAAGGATACGTAACCATATGGACGGAAGGGTTTTCTCTACGAAGAGTCGTTTGCCTGTGGTTTTGGTATACAAAGAGGAATTTCCAGATAAGTACGAAGCGTTCAAAATAGAACGATTTTATAAAACAGCGAAAGGTAAGAGGGAGTTGAAACAAAGGATTTAATCATTGCGGGTTCGTCTAATGGTAGGACACATCCCTCTGGAGGATGGTATTGGGGTTCGAGTCCCTGACCCGCAGTTCGTAAAATTTGTAGTAAAATCAAGATATTTTTATTGATGGGTCTTGGATGTTAGAACTCTTGAAGCATCATGAAAAGTAAAAAGAAAACAAAAAATATCTTTGATATCGTTATCCCGCCCGAGATTCACTCGGCGTATATTGCGTATCATGAAACATTTGATACCGGTCGCATCAAATGGGCAAAGGAAAATCGGGACAAGCTGTTGAGGAAGAAGACGCCGCTTGAAGAGAAGAAAGAAATTCTTTTTGCCTTGGGACACGGCGAGGACCTCAAAGCGCTCTATGGAATACAAAAATACCTGAGAAATCCCGATCCGGAACTTGAAACATGGGCTTTTCTTGCATGGCAGGAATGCCAGAGTAGCGTACTCGAGAAGGGCCTCGAACAGCTTTTCGGCGATGAACCGGAACCACTTATTATTGGAGGTCTCGGCGGAGGAGGAAAACGATTACGATATTGTTTTGTTGTGAGCGCAAAAAAAGAAATTTTTTCAAAGAGCAGAAGCATATCATTGAACAATCAATAAAAGTGGAGACAAAACTGCATGACTCTAAAGTGGAGGAAATTCGTTTCGGAGAAAATTATGCTCGAGTAAACGTCCTTGTCTCCAATGATATCGCTGTCGGCGATTATGCAGAGCTTGATGTTCTTTTTAAGCGTTTCTCAGGTGACTCGTCCATAGATGCAACAAAGACAAAGGCGATAAATAGCAGTACTCTCTTACTTACTCTTGCCGAATATATTTCGATCCCAAAGAGTCAAATACCCCTACTCTTGCAAGTTTTCTTCGCGAAGAACTCAATTTTTTCAACGCACAATACTTCATCAAACAGAAAATCGGAGCGCCGGTATATGATACAGAGAAATTCTTTAAGACGATTGTCAATAATGAAGATGAGATATGTATTCCGCGTGGCTTTCTCTCAAAACTTCTGCAATATCTGAAAGAACAGAATATGAAATTTACTCTTTCCGACAAACGACAGAAATCTGATCCCATCGCTGTTGCTTCAAACATAATCCTTCGCGACTACCAGAAGGAAGCAGTGGCTGCATTCGATAGTCACGAGAACGGTGTCCTTATTGCACCACCGGGATCTGGCAAAACTATCATGGGGCTTAAGCTTATTACACAAAAACGACAATCAGCACTCATTATCGTCCATCGCAAACAGATTTACGATCAGTGGATTGAGAGCGTTAAAAACTTTCTCGCCGTACAAAAAAAAGATATCGAGCAATATGTTGCTCCGCACAAGACCATCAAAACGCCAATCACAATAGCGATGGCGCAAACGCTTGCGAGAGCAAAGGACAAGGATCTCGATTCCAGTTTTGGACTTGTCCTTGTGGACGAATGCCACCACATGCCCGCGCGACTTTTTCGGGACGCCGTGACGAAGCTCAATCCGTACTATCTCTACGGTCTTACCGCAACGCCGAAAAGGAAAGGAAACGATGAGAAGCTGATTTACGCTTATCTGGGAGAGGTGATTCATGAAATCCCGCGAAACTATGTTGAACAGCAGGGGAGCGTTTGTCGTGTGGTTGAAGTTGTCCAACGGATCACCTCCTTCGCTTTTCCATTCAAGACGACGATGCAGGATTTTCAGACAGTTGTGAAAACTCTCGTGTTTGATTCTGCAAGGAATGCCCTCATTGCCAGTGATTCAGTATATCGGCCGGCTAGAACGGAGGGAAGGAGCAGTGAAAAAAGTTTACGATTACCGAGATGCGTCGGTTGAGATTTTGGAGAAGCTGTTTAAACAGCGCGAGAGGTATTGTCGAAAAGTGGGGTTGGTTGAGAAGAAATAGAAGTGCGATATACTGTGATTATGCAGCAACTGAAGCATCAGCAAGCACTACTTTCACGCGCTTTAAAACGGAAGTGTGTGGACTTTGTGGTGGATCAGCTTCGGGAGGATTTTCTTGTATGGGCGGATGACAAAATCTCCTCAAAATCTTCGGAGAATAACGGGGAGAGCGAAGAAGAAAAATCTGAACAGCTTAAAGAACAGTTGGACCACTTCATACTTTTTGGTGAGACGAGAGAGGTCGAGCGTGTTCTTGATGTTCTTTTGGAAGAGGATTCCTTTTCGTCAGAAGAACAGAGCGTGCTTCGAGAGTGGAAGGAGAACGCTTTTGAATCGATGTTCGAAATTCGCGCCATCGGAAAAGACTCTCTCGAACTTTTCGATGCGGTGGCAGAAGTGAAGTACGAAGTATTTGCCAATACCGACGAATCGCCTGATGTTGTTTTTTCGAATGTGAAGCCGGGAACTTTTCTCAAAACAAATCTTGCGCCGGTGCAGGGCGCTTGGTTTCTTTCCGGTCGGCAGGGACTTTATGGACGAGAGATTGAAAAACACATTTTTGAGACGGTGATACGAAACAATGTTTCTTCCGGAGTGTACCGAAACAATCCGGAAAAACTCAAAACGGCGTTTCGCCTTCAAAAAGAAGAATATGATCGTTTTGTTCGATTTTTCGGAAGAGATGAAGTGGTGTGCAAGGGCGATGAAATAAACGAAAAATTGCGAGAATTTTACAATGCCAGAGCACGAGAGCTTGGACGCATTCCGGACGAGAAACTCTTGGTGCATATCGATGGCGATATGGTTCAAGAAAAAGATGTCGGCATCGTCATCGATGAGAAAGAAGGCATGCATTTTTTCACCGACTACGGAGCGTTCCTGCACACTTTCCAAAACCCGGATCAAAAGCCGAGATTCTGGCGTGACATGATTGAAGGGTACTTGATGGAAGACTCCATCCCCGCGTTTGTCTTCCGCAGAATGAAAGAGCGTCATCCCAACGGATTCCGTACTGTGATGAAAGAATTTTTCAGGCGAGGAATGTTTAAGAAACCCTTTGATCCGGTAGACGACTTCGAACGTATCATGGATATTTACAAACCCGGATGGCGCGAGTACATATATCCTTCCACACAACCGCTCAATGAACGGTTTCGGGAATATTATAGTTGAATTTAACATGTATTATCTTCTCTTGATGTGCGTATTCGATACGTCATATATACACGCCGACGGCTGATGAGGATTTCAGAGTGCTTTGCGACCAACGGAGGCTTTCAGGCATGAAGGCGGGGGAATTCAAATTGAAAACATACGTTTTCAGTATTTGGCGAACGTTACAAAGTACGCGCCGAAGCACTATACGCACATCGGCCTTGTGGCAGATTGGAAAAGTGGCGAGCCAAAAGTTCTTGAACCGGAAAAATCAGAATCTTGGGGTTGGTATGATATGAACAACTTGCCTCAACCGATTTTTGAAATGTGCAAGTTGGCCGTTCAGTGCCATAAGACCGGAAAGAATTATTTGGATGTTTCTGATTTAAAATAGCCGCCGGATTTTTTCACCGAAATGCCAGAAGCGAGGGCGCGGCGGAAGTTTTAAAAATCTAAGAACGTCAACTCTTCAATCCAAAATATTGACTAGATATTTATCTATTTCCCGCTGGTCGAGGTCATAGAAGTGAACCCCTTCGTTTTTGAGGCGAGTGGCAAGCGCAGCGCCGACGAAACGCCAATGCCATGGCTCGTACGTATAGAAGGAGTTGCCCGGCGGGTAAGAGAGCGTGAAGCCGTATTTATGAGCGTTTGCGAGAAGCCATGCATAGGCTTGCGTGCCGTCAAAAGATTGCGAGAGCTGGCCGCCAAGCCCCGTGGTTATGAGATCAACCGTCGTTCCCAGCTGGTGTTCGGAGTAGCCCTGTTCCGCGGAAAATTGATTGGCGGTACCCGCGCCATATGTGACCGAGTAGGCTCCCTTGAGATCTTTCTGCTCGGGGAATGAGCGATACGCAGACTTAATATAAATCGTTGTGCTGTCTTTCGCGGCGGCATCAAGGAGGCCCTTCAGGAACGGCCAGACGCGTTGCTCCATCTGTTCGCGGCGCTGTTCGCTGTAAAGATAGCTCTTCGGAATATCCATCAGCCGCTCCGGAACATAATTCTCGCTCAAAAAGAAAACTTTGGAATATTTCTGGAGGAGCTCCGGGTCAGTCTTCGAGAGCTTCTCGAGAGTGCCGACCGTGCCGGAAATCTTCGTGACGGACGACTCGAGCGTGCTTGCCTTCGCCTGCTGTTCTTTCAAATTCTCCGCAAGCACAGTGTTTACATTTTTCGCCGCCGTGAGATTGTCTTCAAGAATTCCGGAATGCGATTCAAGGGCGGCTATCTTATCGCCAAGCACTACTACTTCACTGTGAAGTTCGGCCTTGAGGTCTGCGTAGCGTTTTGCCCCCGTCTCTTCTTGAATGGCTGCATGGCGATACGCGGCATATCCAAGAGCCGCTGAAGCCGCTAATACAAGCGGCAAAGCGCCCAGTGTAACCGGAATAAGTGTTTTATGAAGAAACTTCTCCATCTTTGTTAGTATAGCATATTGTGGTTTATATTTTTTGCGCGTAGACGCCGATACTTCGCCGCTTCCATGCTTTTCCATGCCGCAAATGTTTGTGAGATTTCACTATTTTTCGAGTAGTGAAATCTCCACCCAGAAGCTCGCTGATCTCACTTTCCGTAAAAGCGTGCTCTTCTACGCCGATTTTCGGGTGCACGTATGATCCGGTTTCTTTGCCCGGATATTTGCGCAAAAGCCGCGCGGCATTTCGATCTTCATCGAGCAAAAAGGTTTTGAAGAAAAGAAAGCCCCCGAGTTTAAGTACCCGCACTATCTCACCAAGCAATTTTTCTCGCTCGCTTGCGCTTAAAACATGCGAAGACATCATGTCCAGTACAATATCTTGTGACTCATTGGGAGAGGGCAGTGGCTCTTTCATATTGCGCACAGAAAATTCAATAGGCAATCCGGCACCAAGTTTTTTCGCCTGACTAGCCGCTTCTTGTGAAATATCAAACCCGGCACCAGAGCACCCAAACTCGCGCGCAAGATATACGAGATTTCTGCCGTTTCCGCACCCAATGTCTAACACACTTGCACGAGCACTCGAATCCAATCCAGATAACTTATTGCCGCCACTTTGCCGCATGAGCCAGCGCGCGAACTTCACCAAATCTTCGCTTGGTTCGGTAGAGAGAACCAGATGCTCCCCCCTCTTGTACTCTTTGTTCCAGAATTTCTTTCCTGCACCCTTTTTCTTCCGTATGAATTTTACCCGTCTTGGTATCATATGTGGTCCGCCCAGTAGGATTCGAACCTACGACCCTTCGCTTAAGAGGCGAGTGCTCTACCAACTGAGCTATGGGCGGGAAGTGTGTTGATAGTATAACCGAAATTATCTTTTTTTCAACAGTATTCTATGGTAGAGTGTTCTCTATGAATGATAAGTCGGAAAAGATAGAATCTCTTCTGGAGCGCGCTGCGGGCCAATTCTTTGCGCGAGAGAGCAATCGCCAGTCCATGATCACAGTAACGCGCGTTCGGCTTGGCAATAGGGGACGAACGGCGCAAGTTGCCGTGAGTGTCTTTCCGAACGAGAGGGAAGAGCAAGCGATTGACTTCATGAGACGCAAGCGCGGCGAATTTGGTCAATTCCTCTCCGATCATACCAAGCTGCAGTATCTCCCAAGGATAGAGTTCGTGATTGATGAAGGCGAAAAGAACCGCCAGCGCATTGACGCACTTTCGCAAGAATCGTAACATTTGTATATAGATTGCTCTGAATTACA
>CAZRNX010000017.1:0-12465 GCA_964601555.1 uncultured Candidatus Saccharibacteria bacterium
CGACACGACTCTGGAAGAAACAGTTGCACCAGAAACGGCGCCGGAAGAAAAATTTCCCGCTATATCTTTCGCGAAGGCGGTATAGTAGTACCGCACATCAAGTGAAATATTCGCGTCGTCTGTGAATGTTCCGGCTCCCTCATACACAGGCGTGCCAGAATTCGGGTTGGACGGGTACGCAACCGTCGAGCGTCTGATGCGAATGAGAGAGAAGTCCGGATCGGGCGGATTAGTCCATGAAAGCGCGATTACAGGATCGTTCGGAGATGCGGAGAAATTCGACGGATTCGCGGGGGGCGTCGTGTCGGAGATGCTCTCTGTGGTGAAATTGCCGGTATACGTTCCAGAATTTCCGACAGCATCGACAGCTGTGATCTTGAAATAATAAAGTGTCGACGGAGTAAGGCTCCCAAGAATCGCCGAATGAGACGTAAGATATGAAGTCTCTGTTCCGGATCCGGAAGCATAGTCCGTAGTCGTCCCCCATTGATACGAAGAGAGTGCGGCTTCCGTCGTATTCCACGAAATTACCGCTGATATATCCACGGGGGTAACCACGATATTCACAATCCCGGGAGGTGAGAGGTCGCCGGTGGAGAACCGCCATTGGGAGTTGCCAGAAAGACCGCCATAGAGCACTCCGCTTGAGGCGTCCTTCACAACGCCCGAATCCATTTCAACATAATACGAGGTTGATTCGGCAAGCGGCGATGAAAGTACGACCGTCATGACGGCATTTGCAATACTCACCGCAGAACTTCCAACCGAAATTGTTTCGAACACGCTCGCATCCGCAAGACGCTTCACGATAATACTCCCCGTATTTTTCGCTATTGACGTATTGAATCCTGCGAGAAGCGCCGTTGTGGTGGAGATATTGCTCGCATTATTCGCCGGCGTTGTTGAAGCAAGCCCCGGTGGCGGTTGAGGAGGAGAGGGGCCGCCTTCGTCCATTTCATTATTGTCGCTCGCAGACCTGCATCCGGGGTCCGACGGATAGTCAACCCTCGAGTCGCCGTCATTGTCGGTGTTGTCGTTGCACTGTGTCGTCCCCGCGACAACGGACTGCGTAACCTGTACTTGATCTTCAAGAGCAAAGCTGGTAACTGGTAACTGGTAACTGGTAACTAGGAGTAACGCAAAAGCAACAAATCTCACTGATGTAGCTTCTAAACTTTTGAATTTTGAATTTTGAATTTTGAACTTCATTTACTTTTTACCAGTTACTAGTGACCAGTTACTGGTACCTAGAGCGCCGTCGCTGTTGCCGTCGTTGTCGCCGTATACGTCGCGACAGTTTGCGCATGCGACGCTCCGACGAATGCGCGGAATTTGACCGTCGTCGCCGTACCAGACGGACTGTTTGCCGAAGTTCTGGATGCGATAGTGACAGCAGTTGTAGAAACGGGGTCCCAGCAGACATCCGTTGTATCGCCTGCCCCGGCATTGCACGCCGCACCGTTGTCTTTATACCTTTGTGCAATGTCCACCCCCTCAGCGGTAAAGCCAAATTCCGAATCCGTCGCGGCGACAGAGAAGGTGAAGTCGGGATTCGCCCCTGCCGGAGTGTAGTTTGCAAAGCTGTCTCCTGACGTTTGAAGTGCGGGAGAACTCGATGCTTTCAGCGTGAGCGTGTAGCCGCTCGGATTGTCGGTCGTTACCGTCCATGCAGCCGAACCGTTTGAGGCCGCGCCGGATGCAGATGTAAGGGAGGGAGACATAGTGACATCTGAAGGCGCGCTTATCGCAAGGTATACGTTTACCATCTGCCGGTACCCTGCGTATACATTGTACGATGCGCTCCCGGACTGCCCTGTCCCGACTTCCCCCATCGTATCGGAAAGGCGATAGTTGGTGGAAGACGAATTCTCGGTTCCGCCGGCGTTTATGCTATCGCTCTCTATTTTGTAATTCGCAGAGGACATAACCGCTGCAAGGCTGGTAGCTGGTAGCTGGTAGCTGGTAGCTAGAAAAAGTGCAGAAGAAATAAACAGAAAAAGTTTTGAAATTTGAACCCGCCCGCGGAACGAACGGATTTTTGATTTTGAATTTTTCATCTTTTATTTTTATTCCACAACAATGCAAGAATAAGCAGCGCTCCAGCAAGCCACCACAGCCGCTCTTCCGGCAGAATCCAGAAAGAAATTATCTTCTCATCCACAATATTTCCATACCCCCTGTTCAAGAGAAGCGCCGCACTATATCGTCCGGGGAGAACTTCATCATTCCACGCAATTTCCTGATAACGCGTGGAGTTGGGGAGTGCAAAATATGGCAAAAGTATGAGAGAGTCAGCACTTCTGCCGAACATATTTTTTATATCAATCCGCCCGTACGGAATGAGATGCACATTGCCTGTGTTTTTATAAAAAATCTCAAAACGCAACGGATTGGCTGCATCTTCGCGCAGACGAAAATCTTCCAGTTTACCTTCTTCCCGCGCCTCCCCACCTACGCGCACAAAGAAAAGCGCAGCAAGGCGTGAAATCGCCACTGCTCCGGACCCGCCGCTTTCCTGCGACGCGCTTGATATAAGCACGGAACCGTAGCGTCCGCCCGGCGGGGCGTCTTCGGGAATGGAGATGCCTACGGCAAAAGTAATTTCTTCATTGGGTCCAAGACGAAAAAAAGAAACTTCCGGTTTCAAAAAATCTCTCAGCGAATAGATACCATCTCCGTTTCCTTCTCCGCCGATAACAACAGCTTCTTCCGGATTGTCGGAACCGGAGATATCTTCCACAGACACCGCGAAGTCTAGGGTTTTGGCGTGGCGATTGCTGATGGTGAGAGTTTTGGCTACCGTCTCGCCGGGCGCAATACTTAATTCAACTTTTGCCGGAGAAAGCGCGAAATCGTTGCGTACCAGTCCTTCAATCGCGCGGATTTGAAATGAGAGCGCAAGGAACGGTGCGCTGATTGTCCCGATCAATACGGCAAAAAAAACGACATGAGGACTTTTCATGCGTTAATTATAGAACACCTTCGGATTTTCGCCACCTCGCTATCTTGCCCTCTCTTTCACTTTATCAATAATGCTCTCAATATCCCAGTCGGCTTTGACAAGGTAGTCCGATACGCCCTTCTCCTTTGCATGGGCAACTTTTTCCGAATCGCTTAGGTTGGTAAGCATGATGACTTTGGCATTTTTGCCCCATTCATTTTCTCGCAATTTTTCCAAAACGGTCATCCCGTCCATTTTCGGCATTACTACGTCAAGAAGCGTCACGTCTGGGCGCTCCGAAAGTGCGGCCGAAAGCCCCGAGGCGCCGTCGTCCGCTTCAATCACATGGAATCCTTCCGCTTTCAGGTGGTCGGCAATGACACGGCGAAGAACGCGGTCGTCTTCGACAACAAGAACTTTCCTGGAAGCGGCGTTTGGTTTCGGCGGCATGTGAGGTTCATTATACCCGCACCGACAGAAAGAAGTCAAAAAAGTTATCAACTGAACTTCTACGCCAGATCCTTCGTCCCGCGTACTGCCTTCATTCCCGACAACGGAATCTCAACGAAGAACGCCGTGCCTTTATTCTCTTCAGACTCAAACCAGGCGCGTCCGTCGGAACGTTCCGCAATCGCCTTAATGATATAAAGACCGAGTCCCGTTCCTTCCGCTTCAACCTCCCGCGCATTGTCGGCGCGGAAGAGTTTTGTGAAAATTTTATCCTGCACGTCCTTTGGAATCCCGATGCCAGAGTCTGCTACGGTGATCCGCATATTCTCTCTCTCCTCACCAGAACGGGCGATGGAAACCGAGATGCTCCCTTTCTCCTTGGTATATTTCACGGCATTTGAGAGAAGGTTTTGGAAAATAATTCGCATAAGTTTCTGGTCTACGTTCATGTGCGGGAAATCTTTCTCATAGTGCTTCTCCACATTCTGGCCTTTTTCGGCAATTTTCACTTGAAGTTCCAGAAGTACGCTTTCGCAGATCTCCACGATATCCGTCTCTTTCGGTTCCACGGCGAACGTGCCAAGATCGATGCGCGACACGTTCAAGAGCGCATTCACAAGGTCGATCATTCTCCTGTTGCTTTGGTACACCTCTTTGAGATACGCGCGTTGTTCCTCGTTCAAGGCCCCGAGCTTCTCTGTTATGAGCATTTCCGAATACCAACGAATGGCGGAAAGGGGCGTACGGAGCTGGTGCGAAGCAAGCGAAACGAATTCGGTTTTCGCCTTGTCAATTTCCCTCTCGCGCGTGATGTCGCGAAAGACAACAATCGTGCCGAGTATCTTCCCGGAAAGCATGATGGGCGAAGAAGTGACGGAGACGGGAATTTTCCTGCCATTTTGCTTCGGATAATACATGACAGCGGTAATCTTCTTTGCCTCACGGAGCGTGCGCACGGCGGGACGGATTTCTTGCGGCACCTTCTCTTCTTTCTCGTTTTCTTCCGTCGGAATAACGCGTGTGAAGTCCGCGCCGATGCACTCGGGGACCTTGCGGCCAAGCATTGCCGCCGCCTGTTCATTCATGACGATGATTTTCCCATTTTGATCCGTCGCAATGAGTCCGTCCCCAATGGATGCGATGAGAGTTTCATATTTCACTTTTTCCCTGCGTACTTCTTCATTTGCGATTTCAAGTTCGCGCGCCTGGCCCTTGAGCGCATTCTCGACTTCCTTTAAGCGGGAAATATCGGTCGTGGAGCCGGAGACGCGGATCGGTTCTTTTTTCTTTCCGAATACTCCGCGGCCGCGGTCGAGCACCCATTTGTACTCGCCCGCCTTGGTGCGCAGGCGGTATTCGGCATGATAGAAGGGCGTCTTCCCCTCGAAATGAAGTGTGAGCGCCTGTTCAACTTGAGCGATATCTTCCGGATGTACGAGTGCGAACCATTCTGCCGGATCGTCTCCAATGCCGCCGCGCTGAAGCCCGAGCATTTCAAGCCAGCGCGGGGAAAAATAAATTTTCTTCGCTTCCACGTCCCAGTCCCAGACGCCGTCATTCACCCCTTCTACAATGAGGCGGAACATTTCATTTTCGGAACGAAGCATCCGCGCCGCCGTTCGTGCGCGAAAGTGAAGCGGCAAGAGAAGGAAGAGCCCGATCGTCAATGCGATGCTTGCGGCCACAAGCATTCCTAAAATTCCGAAGAAAGCCCCATGCGGGATATCCCTCGGCGGAATAAGCCATGTTAGATGGAAATATTTCCACCCAATATATGCAAGTCCCAGGATGAGCAGGATGCTTATAATGGGAAGCACCCACCAGAGCACGCTCACACCGCGCTTTTCCGCTTCCTGTGCGCGGTGTTCAAGAATATTTTTCGGCACGGTCGCGGTCGCTGTATACGAGCCGTCGTTTCGTATCATTGTTTCATTATACGCTTTCTCTGATTGTTCTCCTTGTGGATAGATTGGCCGCGCCTCCACCTAAAATATGCTAAAATAAGAATATGCAGAGAGAGACAGAACCGCTTGAGGAACAAGTGCATGAAATTGCCAAAATGCTCGCCATTCCGGAAACGGCATGGGAACAATTCATGGGGCATATGAAGAAGCTCGCGGCACACAACATCTCTGTGTACCGCCACTCTCTTCGCGTGGGGATATATTCATTCGGACTTGCTAAGAAAGAAAATTCTGGCGATCTCGCGCTACCGTTTTTGGGCGGTATGGGACATGACATTGGGAAATACAAGATTCCTAACGAGATTTTAAATAAAAACGGGCTACTCACGAGTGAAGAATTTGAGATTATAAAAAAGCATCCGGAATACGGATTTGAAGAATTGAAAGATGACTTCCCTGAGGAGGCACTAGTAGCCGGCGCGCATCATTGCTATCAGCCGGAACCGTACGGCATCCATATCGAAATGAATGATAAAATTATGTCGCAAAAAATGGAAGACGTGGTTCGCCTCATTCGCATCGCCGATTTTTTTGACGGGCGCATGACTCGTATAGACAAAGATAAGAAGGGTGACGTCGGGGCACATGATCCGGCGCAGTTTGAGACCCAACATGCGCAGCTCCAAGAATTTATCCCGAATTACGAAGCTCGCATCGCATGGCTTAAGGAAAATAAGTTTGAGTAAAAAAAGAAAAGAAAATATAGCCCGGCAGTTTCGCGCATATAGAATGCACTACTCCTGCCGGACTTCTTCAGCATGGCTCATGAACGTGAACGCGCTACGTTACATGAAATACAGAATCGCAATCATAGACACCGATGCTAATGACACAAGGACGCCAGTGAGCCACAGGTTGCGAATATAGAATACCTCTCTACGGTCGGTCTGATTTTGGCGATCTATTTCGTTCAACCTCATTCGCTGTAGGTTAAAGTGAAATAAGCAATAGGGCATCGCGATCGCTGATGCAACAAAAATCAGTTGCACCATAGACTGAAACAAGTTTTCCGAAAACCAAATTATGAAAAGTCCAATGTCCATTGGGACACCTCCAAAATTTATGTGATATTGATGATCAGAAAGCCGAAAAACCGCTCGGCTTTTTCATCATTAAGTATATCATGAATCTATCATGAAAGTCAACCGGTGTTTTGTGACATTATGCTAAAACAGCTTTAAGGAGCGCCATTCTGACCAAGACGCCATATTTAGCCTGTTTGAAATACACGGCCTTGGGGGACTTGTCTACCTCCAGAAGTATCTCCCCCGCACGGGGCAATGGATGCATGATGATGGCGTCTTTTTTCATTACATCAGCGTGTTTTCTCGTGAGCACATAGCATCCGTGATATTTTTTATATACTCTCGCGCTCTTGAATCTCTCTTTCTGAATTCTGGTTTGATAGACAACATCAGCTTTTTTAATAACACTCGCGAGATTTTCCGTCTCTTCAAAGATTACTTTATGTTTTTTCAAATATTTTTTAATATCTTCTCCAACTTTAAGCTCGCGCGGCGATACAAAAGTGATCCGCGTGTTTTTATATTTGCCAAGAAGATACACAAGTGAACGAATCGTTCTCCCATTTTTCAAATCCCCTACCATCGCCACATGCACCCCATCTATCCGGCCAAATTCGCGAAGTATCGTGTAAAGATCGAGAAGCGCCTGGGTGGGATGCTGGCCCGGCCCGTCGCCTGCGTTAATGATTGGAATATTCGAAACCTTCGCCGCGCGTTCGGCCGAACCCTCTTCGTAATGCCGCATGACAATCACGTCGGCGTAATTTCCGATAACACGAACGGAGTCCTCCAGTGTTTCGCCCTTTGCTGCGGAAGAAAATTCTTTCGCATTCTCGGTCGTGATAACGCTTCCGCCGAGACAGTGCATCGCTGACTCGAAAGAAAATCGCGTGCGCGTGGAGGGCTCATAAAAAAGCGAGGCCATAATCTTGCCTCGAAGCGGCATCCCGTTCTTCCAACTTGCCCCCCGAAGCCTTCTCGACCTACGAAGCTTTAGCGAAGGAGGTGGCAAGGGGGGGAATGCGCCCTTCTCAAGCCGCGTGGCTTCAGCAAAAAGCGATTCAATCTCTTCTAGCGTGATATCTTGTGAGCGTATAATGTGGTGCATTATCCTTGAGTATAATAGAAATTCTTAAAAATTAAAAGAAAAACCCGCCGTATTGCAGGCGGGGGAATTTATTCTTGTGTTGTTGAATCCGTTAAATGGATTTCATATATTCTCGTACATCCGATAGTGTCATCGCGGCATAGACGGGAACATCGATGCCCTCGCGTCGAAATGTTTCCTGCCAGCCCTGCTCTCGATCAACGAGAACCAGAATGCCGACTACATCCATGCCGAGTTCGAGACACTCCCAATACGGACCAATCTTTGAAGCCCCGTCAGTGATGACATCGTCCAAGATGATTGTTTTTTCGTGGGTTTTTTTGGGCCGAGCGATTGCCTTCGCATGCGCAACGCGTCCCTCTTTCGCTTCTGCACGAATAGTCGTGTAGGGAATGCGTTTTCTAACGGCAATAAGCGGGGCGAAACAGCTCACAGAATCAGGCACTTCTACCAACCGCTCGATTATTATTGGCTTAAGGAGACCTTCAAGACGATATAATCCCGATAAATAGACGCCCGCTATAAACTCAAGTGCATCCCACTCTCCTCTTGCCTCACGCAAGTTCACGTATATATCTGTTGTGCCGCCGCTTTTGAGAGGAAGCCTTCCTTCCGAATCGTACTTAATAAGGCTCCACCAAGCATGAATCTTATTTATAATCGTTTTACGTTCTTCAGGTTTCCACAAGAGAGTCGAATTTGTCATCGTTACATCCTCATATCTTCAAGCGTTCTTTCAAGCCGTTCTGAATATCTCTCCAGCGCGGCAACCGGATCGGGAGCCTGCGTTACTTCGCGCCCTACAACCAATCGCACCGTGTGCTTACCGCCCGCGATGATCGCCTCCGCGGGAGATACAACTTGCCTTTGATCGTGCGTCTCCGAGCCGGGCCATCGTGTGCCGGGAACGAGAAATTCCATCGGTTCATACTCACTGGCAAAGATCCGGCTTTTGAGAACTCCTGTAAGAATTGTCCCTGGGCAGACAAACGCACGAATACCTGCATCTATTGCAATAGCAATTCGAGATCGAGCGGCTTCTGCCATTGACTTTCCATTGAGTAGCGCTTCGGCATCTAGACTAGACAACGAAGTCAGGACTGATACGGCGTAAACGTGTAATCCTGTGTCTTCCACCGCACGAAGCATATCGCCTCCGCCGACGGCATGAGCAGTAATTCCCCACGCGCCGCTGTCGGCAACAATCTGGGCACGCTCTCGCGCAGTATCCGGTGTATCTGCCAATTTCAGGTCAACGATAACCTTCCTTGCACCAAAATCGTGAAGCTTTTTAACTGATATACGTCCCCACTCGTCCCACAGACTATGAATCTTATAATAGCCCACCAGATGACTGGTCTTTGAGACAAGCCACTTTGTGTCATCCACCCTCATTGCACGAAGATCCAACATTAAATGATCTTTTGTTTCCATCTCTGTATCCTCATGTATCGATTTCAACGAGCATGAAAGAACATGCTTTTGTAAAGCTATCAAAAGGGAGTGAGTTTGTCAAAAAGAATTTTTTATCTCCCTCGCCAAGTATGGATTCCACATCGCGCCGGTGGCAGACATGACGACATCGGCGCCGGCATTGCGGTATTCTTGGTAATCGTGTACGTTCATCACTCCCCCGCCGCCGAAGATGAGGAAATCGTAGCCGAACTCTTTGCGAAATTTTTTCAAACGCCTTACCATATCAAGCCCAGCCCATTTGATGGAGTGCCCGCATACGCCGCTTCGGAGTCGTCCCTCTCCCGGGAGTGCCTGATTGCCTCTCTCATCCACAACTTCAGCGGAGATAGTGTTGATGGAAGAGATGCCGTTAACGATTTTTCCCAGCTCCTTCACAAATTCTCTCAAGTTTTTCTCGTCGGTGAAGTATGCGGTCTTTAAGAGAAGCGGCGTATCGCCCATTTTTCTTTTCATCGCATCGGCTATTTGCGTAGCGCGCGAAACGTCGAAGCATACCAAGCTCGTCGTGCCTTCATTGGGACAGCTCAAATTCGCCTCGATGATCTGCGCGCCCGCTTCTTTCAAGAGTCCCGCCCCTTGTCCCCAATCCTCAATATAATCTTTCTCCGTGTACCCATCCCACCTTGTGCCTTCAATGCTTGCCGCAATGATCTGTCCTTCTCTTGCATGCGCGACCGAGTTGGCAATATCCCTCTGCCACACGTCCGGGTGCCGCGATGGGTTGCCGAATGAATTTGTTATAGAGAGCGGCTCGTGGTAGTCGCGATGCACGCGAAGCTGCCGCGATGCCTTCTCGAGAGTGAGATCGCCTTCGACCGCCACTGCCAAAACATTCGGCCATGGGTGGCACGCTTTCGGACGAGTACGCACCGTCTTGTGCATTGGGATGTCGAAATCCATGTCGAGTGCGGCCTTCATAAATTTCCCGTTCAAAAGCGGCCCCGCGGGAATGCCGAACGGCGCGTGCACTTTGTATCCAAATACTTCACACTTTGGTTCGTCCCCTATGCCACTTTCCATCCGAAGCCTCGCTCGCCCAGCGAAGCCTTGGCGTGGGAGCGACGGATGGGCAAAAGCACCGAACGGCCCTTCGTCCCAGTTCTCGTCATATGACTTCAATGGATCAAAAAATGGTTGGTGAAGCATTATTATGTAAATTTTTCTCCCTCTATAATTTTCTTCCCCCTTACCAACACCCCCTCGACTTTCCCATACAGCTTCCATCCTTCGAACGGCGACCATGCACACTTGGTTTCGTAGTCGGATTCTCCCACAATATACTCTTTCTCCGGATCAAGTTCAATATATGTATCCGGTTGATCGGGAATGTTGAAAATCTTTTTGGGATTCGTGTGCAAAAATTTCACTATATCACTCTCTTCTATTCTCTTCTCTTTCACTGCTTTGAACAGCAGCCCCACTGCCGTTTCGAGACCGGGTACGCCAAATGCCGGCGGATCTTTCTCCTTCTCTTCTCGCGTATGCGGCGCATGGTCTGTCTCTACTATATCAATAGTCCCATCTCGCAACCCACCCCACAGTGCATCCTGATCAATCTGTGTACCAAGTGGCGGTTTCATCATGAAGTATCCCTTCTTTTTTGCTTCTGATTTTTGCAAGTCCACAGTAGTGAGGAAAAGGTGATGGGGGCAGACGCCTGTGCTCACATTTTGCCCCTCGGATTTTGCTTCCCGCACCATCGCAACTTCGCTTGCCTGTGAAATGTGGCAGACATGCAATTTCCTCTCGTACTTTTTCGCTAAGCCAAGCACTATTTCGAGCTGTGTACCTTCGGCATGGACGAGAATAGGCTTTGGCGACTGCCACGCATCGAAAACCTTCTCCAGAAGTTCTTGGTCCTCGATGAGCATTTCCCCCGTCGTATGGTTGCAGTACACTTTCAAGCCGAACACTCGCGGATTGTCCCAGACGAGCTTAAACGTCTCTGTGTTGTACCCATTCGTGCCGTAATGGAATCCCACATCACAGAGGGCTTTTTCATCTGCTAATCTTATTTTTTCTTCAAGTCGCTCGGGTGAGATAGTAGGTGTCGGATTGTTGGGCATATCAAGCACGAATGTAAACCCACCAGCGAGAGCCGCCCGCGTACCGGTCCGAAAATCTTCTTTATGTATCGCGCCCGGATCGCGCAAGTGCACATGAGCATCTATAAATCCGGGAAATCTTTTGAGCGGCATGTTGTTCTATTTTTTATTCCTCAATACTCTATCAATCCTTTCTGCAAGTCGGCGCATATCTTTTTCCTTGGCCCCGCGGGTGGTCTCGGCCGCAGTGCCGAGGCGAATGCCGGAAGGATCAAAAGGGCTTCTTGTTTCTCCTGGGATGGTATTCTTGTTCACGATGATCCCGGCCTTTTCAAGGCGAACTTCCGCTTCTTTCCCCGAAATACCCTTCCCCGTAAGCCATACGTCCACAAGAATCAGGTGCGAATCCGTACCGCCGGTAATAATGCGCCAGCCTCGCTTTTTGAGCTCTTTTGCAAGCGCTTTTGCATTCTTCACCACCTGCGCCGCATATTCTCTGAAAGAGGGCTGCATGGCTTCGAAAAGCGCCACCGCCACCGCGGCGATCTGGTTATTGTGAGGGCCACCCTGAAGCCCGGGGAAAACGGCTTTGTTTATTTTCTCCTGGATATTCCGTCCGTCTGTCTTTGAAAAAATCATCGCCGCGCGGGGACCTCGGAGCGTCTTGTGAGTCGTCGTTGTTACCACATCGGCATGTGTGAAAGGTGAAGGGTACACTCCACCCGCGACGAGCCCCGCGAAATGCGACATGTCTACCATGAGGATTGCGCTGATTTTGTTTGCGATTTCGCGAAATCCTTTGAAATCAATTTTTCTCGGATACGCCGTGAAGCCTGCAACGATTATGTTCGGTTTTTCTTTCAGGGCTATTTTTTTCACCTCATTATAATCAAGCATCTCTGTTTTTGCATCTACACAAAATGGCACTTGCTTCCACGCAAGTCCCGTGAGCGATACTTTGTGCCCGTGCGTCAAATGTCCGCCGCTTGTTAACGACATGCCCATAATTTTCCCGCCGATCGGCACAAGCGCCGTGTAAACAGCCAAGTTCGCGGGCGAGCCGGAAAGCGGTTGAACGTTTACTGCCCATTTCTTTGGCGAAAGTTTGAACAGTTTCAGTGCGCGTTCTTGCGCAAGCTTCTCCACTTCATCTATCACCTCGTTCCCGCCATAATATCGCCGCCCGGGATACCCCTCGGAATATTTATTCACGAGCTCCGACCCGAGAGCCGTAAGCACGTCTTGCGACACGATATTTTCCGACGCGATCAGGTTTACAACTTTCCTTTGCCGTGCGTTTTCTTTTTTTATAAGTTTTTCTATCCGTTTGTCTTTCATAAATATTTACTATTCTTTGCTTTCAGAATACTGAATACGAACCAAAAAACAAGGGGTTGGTAATAATATACCAACCCCTTTACAATTCACTCTTTGATCAATCGCTGTCTTTGAGGGA
>CAZRNX010000018.1:0-11362 GCA_964601555.1 uncultured Candidatus Saccharibacteria bacterium
CCGCGGCGTCCGTCGAAACCGCAATGAACTCCATCAAGGGCACGGCGAGAAGCATGGGGGTAGAGGTGGTAGGATAAGGGGGTGGTAGTGGCGAGGTAAATTGGCAAATAGAAATTGTAAGACAACCTTACAACAACCAATGGCAAGCTTCAATAAAAGCCAATCTCTCAGAGATTTTCAAAAACTCATTCAAGACGTCTATAGCCTTCCGGATGACAGACTTTATTCTATCTGGGATCTTCTTACACAACAGCAGCGCTTCACGATGCGCTCCCTTAAAGGCATAAGAAAAGAGGATAAACGCAAACTGAAGTTAAATTTGCTCATCTCGTTTTCATGGCTCATGGCCATTGCGAACAGATTTCACCTGGATGTTGAAGCGGGCATCTCTATGTCTGAAGAGCTAGAAAAAATATATTTTGAGAACTGCCATATATGCCACAAGTCGCCCTGTGAGTGTACCTTTGTCTCCGTTTCTCGCCTGAGGGCTCTTCCGAAAATAACTCCCCCATCTCGCCTCCAAATTTTCCCAATCTCCGACTTTTCTTCCGTCAAAAATCTTTCACTGCAGCTGCTGCTGCACCTCAAGATTTTTTCAGTCAGAAAAAATCGAATCTTGGAAAAATTTGAAACCGAATCTGGAGAAGTTATTTTCGGAAGAGCCCTGAGTACGTGAAGTGATTGCGAAAGAGAGAATATAATGTTATAAAATTCCAAGATATGCATAAGTTGGGGAGATTGTATGCTTGTGATAATCAGCGGCCCTTCCGGGGCCGGGAAATCCAGCATTACGAAGAGTATTCTCGGCCCAGGAGAAGCACGAGTCGTGACGCACACTACTCGCGCACCCCGTCCTGGTGAAGAGGAAGGAAGCGACTATTTCTTTGTTAGTCGGGAAGAATTCTTTCGTATGAGAGACAATGGCGAATTGCTTGAGCATGCCGAGACATACGGGAATTTCTACGGCATTTCACGAAAAGCGATTCAAGACGCTCTCCATTCACATACAACCGTGTTTGTGATAATGGATCCGCAAGGCGCTAGGATCGCCAAGGATTTGGGTATTCTCCCGAAGGGAACAGTTACAATATTTCTTAAATCCTCCGATGGAGAAATAAAACAGCGCTTACGCTGTGAAATCGATGGTGAGAGGAGGATACAGCGTAACGTCAGTTCTGCGGACGAAATGCTTTGCGCCGGAGAGTTTGATTATGTGGTCACAAACGCAAATGGCCACCAAGACCGGACCTTGAGTATCATTCGTACAATTATAGAACATCATCGAGCATGAAGAAAACCCCGGCAAGTCCGGGGTTCCTCTTTTTTTCGGCATCGTGCCGTAGGTTTTTATGCTACGATGTATTCATGTCACTCACCCTCAAAATCAAACGGCTACGAGGTGGCACGAAACTGCCATCATATGCGCATCTGGGGGATGTGGGGCTTGATCTCTTTTCGCTTGAAAATTACGATCTCAAACCCGGAGAAAGAAAAATTTTTGATGTCGGTTTTGCGCTTGAATTCCCCGAAGGGTACGCGGCGATTGTGAAAGACAAGGGGAGTCTTCCGAAGAATGCCGGTATTCATACCATGGGCGGCGTCTTCGATGCGGGTTATCGCGGCGAGTATAACGTCAATCTGATTAATCTCGGCAAGAAAACATACAAGATTGCACAAGGCGACAAAATAGCGCAACTTGTAATTTTCCCTATTGCTATCGCCAAACTCAAAGAAGTGAAGGAGCTCTCCGACTCACGCCGCGGCGCAGGCCGATTTGGCAGTACGGGGAGGAAGTGATATAAAGTGTACATGAAGAAACCTCTCGAATTTAAAGTAAAACCTCGATATGCCGACTTGAAGCGCGTCGTGGAAGCACACAAGATTCTCGGGCATAAAATAGTGTGTACCATCGGGTCTTGGGATATGCTACATATAGGACATGTGCGCTATCTCAATACGGCCAAGTCTTACGGCGATATCCTTATTGTAGGTGTTGATAGCGATAGGGGCATAAAGTCCTACAAAGGTCCGCTACGGCCGATTATACCCGAAGCGGAACGAATGGAGATGCTTTCATATCAAGACTCTGTTGACTATGTAACCCGCATTGATGATATAGACGAAAAAGGCAATTGGAAATTCTCGATGTTGGATGAAATTCCGGTGGATGTGTTTATTGCCGTCGAAGATAGCTATTCCGAAAAACAGTGTCGAGAAATACGAAAAAGGTGTAAGGAGCTTCATGTGTTGCCCCGTCAGGCAGAGAAGACTTCTTCAACTGATATTATTCAGAATGTGCTCAAAACGCACCTTCTAGAGTTGGTAAATAAATTGAAACAGTAATTATGACAGAAAAAAGAGTTCTTATCTTGCACATGCCTGTTTTTCACACAGGATATCTTCGTTTTTTCAAAAAACACAAATCTTCAATACAATCCATTTATCTTGTTGATAAAAAGTTTCTGAAAACTATGCCGGACTATGTGGAAGATATTTCAGCCCTTGATGTGGTAACGGTACAAAAAATATTAAAATATTTTGGATTTCCAAAGGTATTTCTTCTCTCAAAAAATACAACGAAATCTCTCGCAAACAAAAAACTGCTTTTTATAGACGATCAGTATTCACGCGAAATTCAGAGTACTTATTTCCCCAAAGCCGATTGTAGGCTTGCATCGGTCTTTTTGCGCTGGGACAGGACAAAAGTACTTTCACAAGAAAATGTTTCTTCTCCCGCCTCTGGGTCTCGACAAGATGTCGTATTCATAAAAAGAGCGTATGTCGAAGCAAAAAAGAGTTCTGACTGGTGGCGGCAAGTCGGGGCTGTGCTTGTTCGGGGAGAGAAAATGATTTTCTCTGCATATAATGAGGGAGTCCCAAGCGACCATACCCCCTATGAATATGGAGCGTTGCGCGATATGCTCAAAGTAGGGGAACATCCGGAAATTTCTTCTACTATCCACGCTGAGCAAAAGATTGTAGCATCTGCCGCAAAAAAAGGGTTGTCTCTTTTGGGAACAGAGCTTTACGTCACACACTTTCCCTGTTCAGTATGTGCCAAGCTCATTGCCTTTTCCGGTATCCAGACATGTTACTTTACCGAAGGGTCTTCAAATGCAGATGGCAGCCTTGTGTTTTCGTCTCTTGGAGTAAAAGTACTCAGGGTGAAATTTTGACTTTCTGCTCAATAGCTTTTAGTATTGATCTTAGAAGACTCTTTTGGTAAATTATAGAGGCAGTACACATGTTAAACCTACCAACATCTCCGGAAGAACAATATTTAAAGTGGCTCGCTTTTGTTTTGAAAAACGGAGTACAGAAAAGCGACCCGCAGAAAGTTGGCAATCTCGCATATACAGGCGTACATATGCGCTGGAATCCATCCACTCACTTTCCGCAACTTACCACAAAGAAAGTTCCTTTTAAGGCCATCGTTTACGAACTCTTGTGGTTTTTACGGGGAGATACGAATGTTAAATATCTCCAGGATCATAGTGTGACGATTTGGGACGAATGGGCAACCGCGGAGGCTTGTGCGCAGTATGGCCATGAGCCGGGAGAACTCGGGCCAATCTATGGGGAGCAGTGGCGGCGCTGGCCGACGCGTGATGGGAAAACAATAGATCAGATCCAGAGAGTTCTCGATGAGCTTCACTCCAACCCTGACTCACGGAGACTCTTGGTATCATCGTGGAATCCGGAAGATGTGGACCGCGTCTTCATCGCTCCATGCCACGGAATTTTCAAGTTTTTCCATGCCAATGGCGTGCTCTCGCTTAACCTCTGGCAGAGAAGCGGCGACATGTTTCTCGGCATACCGTTCAATATGTCGTCCTACTCACTCCTTCTCATAATGGTGGCGCAAGTAGTCGGCATGAAAGTCGGCGAGGTGGTACATACGATTGCCGACGCGCATATCTATCTCAACCATATAGATCAGTGTAAAGAACAGCTTACCCGAACGCCAGGGGAACTTCCAAAAGTCATACTCGATGCTTCGGTGAAAAACCTCTTCGATTTTGACTACCCGCATTTTAAGTTGGAAGAATATAATCCGCTTCCTGCAATTCAAGCCGAAGTTGGTATTTAAAGAAGCGATGAAAGAACCCCGCCATGTGGCGGGGTGTACTTGTGAGCTATCCAATAGGGAATTGCACCGTCTTCGCGACTTTTGCATTTTTTAATTTCTTTGGGACTACAAGATGAAAATGCAGGTGCTGAACTGTAGCTCCTGTATACGTCGTATCTCCAAACCGCGCTATTAAACCCCCGCCTGGAATTTTGAAATGTCGCACTGCCCAATTCACAAGTGTTTGAACGGCAAGCAGATCTTTCAACATAAGATCTCCTAATGTTTCTTTGTGGATGTCAGGAATAAGAAGCAGATGCAGTTCCGTATTTTTATATGGCCAGCTACTTTTCGTGATGTGCCAACCTTTCGTTTTTCTTAAAATTGGATTTTTATGCCACTTAAAATGCGGCTTGCAGAACGGGCATTTCCCACCGATCTCTATATCTTTGATTACATTTCCATACTCTCGACTTTTTGCAAAACGCGGATCCACGACTTTTTTATTTTGAAACATGGCTTTCATATTAAATTTTATGCTAGCATAATCGTATGACTCTCTCAATCATCGCCGCAATGGATAGAAATAGGGTTATCGGGAAAAGCGGAACTATTCCCTGGCATCTTCCGGCTGACTTCGCGCACTTCAAGTCGCTCACTATGGGGCATCCGGTCATCATGGGCGAGAGGACATTTCTTTCAATCGGCAAGCCGCTGCCTGGCCGAACGAATATTGTGCTCTCATACGAGGGCAAAGCTTTTCCCAAATGTCTTTCAGCTAAAACTCTTCAAGAAGCGATCGCGCTCGGCGAGAAAGAAGTCGGCGGCGATGTGGTGTATGTGATCGGCGGCGGGCAAGTGTATGCTCTCGCGATACCGTTTGCGGATCGCTTGGAAATCACGCATGTTGATACTGAGATCGAGGGGGAAGATACTTTTTTCCCGGAAATAAACACCGAAACGGAGTGGCAAGAAATCTCACGAACGCATTATGCTAAAGATGAAAAAAATATACACGATATGGATTTTGTAAGCTATGTACGACACCATGTCACTCTTTGACTCCATCATTCTTGGCATCATTGAAGGTGTTACGGAATTCTTGCCCATCTCTTCTACCGGGCATCTTATTCTTGCGTCAAGCATACTCGGGATCGCCGAGAGCGAGTTCTTAAAAACTTTTGAAATATCGATACAGCTTGGAGCGATACTTGCTGTTGTCGTGTTGTACTGGAGAACGCTCACGACGAGTGTAGAAGTATGGAGAAGAATTCTTATCGCGTTTCTACCCACGGCTGTTTTGGGGTTGGTTTTTTATAAGACAGTAAAAAATTTGCTTGGGTCTGAAGAGTTAGTACTGTGGACGCTTTTCTTGGGTGGCGTGTTTATAATCGGGTTTGAAATGTGGAACAAAAAACCGGTGGGGAATTTCCCTTCCTCGCGTCTTTACCCAGAGGGCTCCGACGCCGCTCGTCACGAAAATTCCCCACCGGTTTTCATTGATAATCTCACGCTTTCCAAAGCCTTCATTATCGGCCTGTTCCAATCTGTCGCCATGATCCCAGGCGTGTCGCGCTCCGCGGCGACTATTGTGGGCGGACTCCTCCTTGGGATGGAGCGCAAGGCGATTGTAGAGTTCTCGTTTCTTCTTGCTATCCCAACGATGCTCGCCGCGACCGGACTTGATCTTTTCAAAAATGCGGGGGCTTTCTCTGTCAGCGACTTCTCGCTTCTCGCTGTTGGTTTTATCGTTTCTTTTCTCACGGCGTTCATTGCAGTGAAGACATTCTTGCGCTTCATCGAGTGCCATAGCTTCATCGCATTCGGCGTATACCGGATACTCGCGGCGGGAATATTCTTCTTATTCTTCTTCTAGAAATTCCCGAACGACTCTTCGAGCGAGTAATGTTCAGCGATGTTGTTCGCCGCCGGAGTGCGAAGGGCAAGCTGTTTCTCTTCTTGAATTGCCCGAGTGTAATTCCCGGGATCACGCCGACCGCAACCCCGATAACAATCGCCATTCTCTTGACTGACCGTTGTTGTCGCAGCACGCGCAGTTTTTTTGGTTCTGATTTATTCATGCGAGAATTCATTGTATAACAAATACTGCCTTAAATGGTGTGAATTCTTTGTTAAATTACCTCAATTAGAAACTATGATACAATACCCCTATGTCTACGCGGGGGAAATTTATCGTGCTCGAAGGCGGCGATGGGTCGGGGAAGGGGACGCATATGGCGTATCTCAAGGAGAAGCTCGGCTTTGAGACTTTTGTGCCGACAATGGAACCGGGCGGCACAGGGCTCGGAATGAAAATCCGCGAGCTTATTTTAACACACAAATCGTTTGACATGTGTTTTAAAACAGAGCTCCTTTTATTTTTCGCCGATCGAGCGCAACACATTGAGAAAGTTATTATTCCTGCGCTTGAAGCTGGGCACAATGTCATTTCCGACAGATTCTCCCTTTCCACGATTGCGTACCAGATTTACGGCCGGGAGAAAACAGAATATCTTGATTTTTGTTTGGATCTTGAACAGCGCATAGTCGGCCGTTACATTCCCGACCTCTACATTTTTCTTGACGTGCTGCCGGAAAAAGGGAGGGAACGAACGCACGGAAGAGCACAGGGTGAGGGGGGAGAGAAAGGAGACAGACTGGATGAAGAAACAATCCAGTTTCATCGCCGGGTGAGAGAAGGCTACATGATTCACCTGCGCGAGTATCCGCATTTCATCGTCAACACCGACCGCCCCGTCGAGCACGTGCGCGAAGAAGTGCTTCGTGTGGTCTCGATGTATCTGAAAAAATAACTATGAAAATTCCAACCAAAGTTCCAGAGAAGGGCTTCTACTATCACTATAAGCACGACTCGAAAGAAGGAGTGCGGCATTATGCCTATGAAGTCATGGGCGTCGGATGCCATACGGAGGACGACTGCGCTCCGGAAGACGCGAACATGATCGTGTACCGGCCGCTCTATGAGGATGCAAGAGTGTACAAAGCGGGGGAATTGTTCGACCTGCGCCCGCTTGAGATGTTCATGGAGGATGTGGTGAAAGACGGCAAAACCATCCCGCGCTTCCTGAAAATCACAGACCCAAAGGTAATCGAAGGGCTCGAAAGGATGAGAGATGAGATGTATTCGTAATTCCCTTCACTTGCACAGTTTTCTCTGTTTGATAGAGTGAGTATTATTGTTCTTGGAGAATTTTTACATGACTATGACATTTGATGAAGCACAGCACCAAATTGATAAATGGGTAAAGTCACACACAGACGGATATTGGCCGCAGGTAGAACAGGGTAGTCAGCTCATTGAAGAAGCCGTTGAGCTTCAGCGAGAACTACGGCATCGTTATGGAAGGAAAAAGAAAAAGTCCACCGACTCAACAGCTAATATTGTCGAGGAGATTGGAGATATTCTCATGCCCTTGATCTGTATTCTTCTTTACAAAAAACAGGATATGTCTTGATTTTCAAGCCAGTACTGGAAGATAAAGACGGGAGAGTAAAAGATAATGTCGACGCTGAATTGGTATTACAGGCGATGATTGACTTCCCCGATTACGACAAGGCGGCTGTCGTTTCAAGTGACGGCGACTTCCACTGTCTTCTAAAGTACTTGTACAAGCAGAACAAACTCAAGTATGTACTGAGTCCTTATAGAAAGACATGTTCCATACTATTAAAGCAAGCGGCGCAGGAGAAAATATTCTACATGGACAACCTTCGCAGGAAGTTAGAATTTAAAAAGAGAAAGGATAACCATACATGAAAAGGCACCGCTTAAGGACGTACCCGTTAAGAAGTGCCTCTTCGTGTGGATTCTTAATAGAAAGTGTAGCAAAGTGAAAATAAAAGTCAAGCATTTATGGTAAAAGATATTCTCGAGAAGGAAATAGCAGGGATTTTCGGGGGAGAAGCTCTCGGTAAGTTTACTGTTGAGGCGTCAAGTCCGTCTGAAAAGCGGGGGGATTTTGCCACTAATATAGCTTTTGCGAGGGCAAAAGAGTCGGGAAAGAGTCCGAGAGAAGTTGCGGGAGAGATAAAAGAAAAGCTGGAAAAATCCGGCTCTGAAGAATTTAAAAAGATTATAGAGAAAATAGAAGTTGCCAGACCGGGGTTTGTAAATTTTTACTTAAAACCGGAAGTTTTTGTCTCTCACGTTAGCGAGATTTTGGAGCAAGAAGAAAGGGGAGAAAAGTATGGAAAGAACGAGAATCTTCTCGGCAGAAAGGCGATTGTGGAATACGCCAACACAAATCCCTTTAAAGAATTTCACATCGGGCATTTGGTGCCGAATATTATAGGCGAGTCTCTTGCGGGTATTATGGAATTTTCAGGCGCTGAAGTGAAGCGCGCATCATACCAAGGCGATGTTGGGAGGCATATTGCTTCCACTCTTTGGGGCATACAGAAACTCGGCATTGATCCGAAAAATACAAAAGATCTTGGTTCGGCATATTCAGTGGGGGCAAAAGCGTATGAGGAAAACGAGGATGCCAAAAAAGAAATATTGAATATAAATAAAAAAATTTACGATAGAAGCGATGGAGAAATAAATAAATTATATGATTGGGGACGAAAAGTAAGCTTAGAATACTTTGAAGAGATTTACAAAAAGCTCGGCACGAAGTTTGACTACTATTTTTTTGAGAGCGAGGCGGGGCCGGTGGGGAAAAAGATTGTAGAAGAAAATACGGGAGAGAAGGAAGAGAAGGTTTTCAAGAGGGGAGAGAATGACGCTGTGATTTATCCCGGCGAGAAAATTGGTCTGCACACGCGCGTATTTTTAAATGCAGAAGGATTACCGACATACGAGGCGAAAGAATTGGGTGTTGCGAAAATGAAATACGAAAAGTTTCCGTATGACATTTCCCTTGTTGTCGCCGCAAGCGAGATTACGGAATATTTCAAAGTGCTTCTTGCGGCTATGCACGAGATTTTTCCAGATCTTGCGAAAAAAACACGTCATATTGCAAACGGCATCTTAAAACTACCAACTGGAAAAATGTCTTCGCGGACAGGCGACGTGATCACTGCCGAATGGCTTGTTGACGAGATAGAGAAGAGAGTGATGGAGAAGTTAAAAGAGAGAGACCTGCCTACCGGACAGGCAGAGTTAGGAGAGGAAGAAAAAAAAGAGATAGCAGAGAAAGTTGCTATTGGTGCTATTAAGTTCACAATACTTCGCGGTGGAACAGGCAAGGATATTATTTTTGATTTTGACAAATCTATTTCTTTCGAGGGCGACTCGGGGCCATATCTCCAGTATACCCTCGCGCGCGCGCTGTCTGTGCTCAGGAAAGAGGGAAATGAAGAGGCTGGCTTGCCCTCCGAAGCTTTAGCGAAGGGGGGGAGGGGGCCAGCGCCTTCACAGTTTGAAAATTCAGATCTTGAAAAATTCTTATTTGAAAGATTCCCTGAAGTTCTCGCCCGCGCCGCACGCGAATACGAACCGCACTATATTTGCACCTATCTTCTGGAACTCGCAAGCGCATTCAACTCATACTACGCCCAAAATCAAATCGTTGGTGTTCCCGAGTCGCCGCATCGCCTCGCGCTTACTCGCGCACTGGCAGTCGTGCTCACAAACGGTCTCACAGTACTCGGGATTCCCACACTAGAGAAGATGTAGAAAATACTGAACACACAGTTGACAAAGCACATTGGTTACCGCCTCTGGAGCTCGCGAGAAAACACAACCCCGTTCGTCCTGAGCGGGGTTGTCTATAATGAGCATGAATGAAGTGTCAGGGCTTCAGTAAGAATTTCAATCTCTCTGTCTGGGTTTTCATGTCTTGCCCGCACTTCTTCGGCGTACGCGATGTGAAAAGGCAGATCGTTATCAAATATTAGAGCAAGGGCGAATATAACTCTTTCATGTATCTGCGCCCAGTCAAAGAGTTTCCCCTTTGAAATAAGCACGTCGTGCGGATTGAGCTCAATATATTCGACACCCTCTATTCCAAAGAGAAACGATACAAGTTCGCACCCGACAAGGCCG
Source organism: uncultured Candidatus Saccharibacteria bacterium (assembly GCA_964601555.1). GTDB lineage: Bacteria > Patescibacteriota > Minisyncoccia > Phycocordibacterales > CAIJYI01 > CALMXW01. The sequence continues at coordinate 10,080 of CAZRNX010000018.1, forward strand.
ATCTTCTTTGCGTCGCGCGAGCCGCGATGCGGCATGGGTCGTTTCAGGACTGTCTTGTCCGAGCGGCTGATGAGCTTGTTCAGTACGTATCTCCGCGTGTCATCTCCATATGCCCATTCAACACGGATTTCATTACTCCCGAACTTAATTGTCGTGAGAGCGCTCATGGCGGTTTCCTCCGGAGCAGTACTCTCTTTATTATATCTCCATTTCCATATCCATCTGTGGACAACTTTTCCAAGTTTATTATCTTGCTTAGTTAATTAAGTAAAGTTATGCACAATTGCGCGGCGGTGGAATATTTTTCAAGAGTATAATGGAAATGAAAGTAAAAATATTCCTTGTGTTTTATTTAGAACGCGGGGCGGTGTTCTTTGACATCTACTATACACTGGCAGGCATACAGCCGATAAGATAAGAGAGGTGAGATATGGACGCAGATTATGACAGAACAGAAGATGGATTGGACTTAGAACAACTCGCAAAAGGAAGAGCAATAATCAGAGCTGAGAAGATAAAGAAACATAAAGTGCTTACATTTGCTGAATTCCTTGATGGTTTTCAAAGAGGCGAAGCTTATGATCCCTCCGCTCGCCAGCTCGTCTGCTGGGCGATGCAAGATGGGGGAATTGAAGATATTCCCGAAGAGGAGCAGATGTTTGGCGTTACGCAACGCTTCAAGATTTTTGACGAGCTCTATGGCTGGGACGAGGTGATTTGGAAAATCTACCAGTTTCTGAAAGCCGGCATCGACGACCCGGTAGTTACCGGAAGAATGGGGCTTGGGCTCATCAGTCCGCCTGGGTCTGGTAAGACCACGCTTATCAAGCGTCTTTCCTGGTGGCTGCAGCGCCTTTCAGAAAAGCTAAGTTTGTATGAAATACAAGGATGTCCCCTACATCACAACCCAATGTTTCTTGTGCCGCAACATCTCCGAGCGGAAACATGGGATCCGGATAAGGCTACTTTGGAAGGATTTATGAAGCCATTTGAGCGCAAGTATCGCATTAGAAATATCGTTGGAGATCTGTGCGTGAAGTGCGCGCATCGCGTGAGAGAAGAATTTAATGGAGAATGGGAGCGTTTCCCCGTAGAGTCATTCACGCTTTCCGTACAGAAACGAAGAGGATTCGGTGACTTCAAGCCGTCCAACGAGCGTAATGCCGATATCGCGTCGCTTGTGGGACGAGAAAGATTCGGCATCACGCAAAACCCGAAATATGGATACGGTCATCCGGACGCATGGGATCTTGGAAGCGCTATTATTCCACAATCTTCTCGCG
>CAZRNX010000019.1:0-5531 GCA_964601555.1 uncultured Candidatus Saccharibacteria bacterium
ACTACTCTCTTGCGCATGATTATACACTCCAAAAAACCGAAGCCAGCCTTTATTAAATCATATTCAATATTTCTTGTCAACTCACCCGACCATCTGCTACACTATGCTCATGATCTCCCAACTTGCAGGCAATGTAGTATTTTCTGGTGATAGGTTTGTGGTGCTTGATGTTTCAGGAGTTGGATATCGGGTGAATACGACACTGGAGAATATTCGTGAGGTGGGGAAAGGTGGTGGCCCGGTGCAGTTTTTTACTCACCTTGCCGTACGGGAGAATGCGATGGACTTGTATGGATTCCTTACGCGCGGGGAGTTGGAATTTTTCGAGCTCCTCATCACTGTTTCCGGCATCGGTCCCAAAACCGCGCTTGGGATTATGAACGTGGCACCTATTGAAACTTTGCTTTCCGGAATTTCTACGGGAGATGCGAGCTATCTTACGAAAGTGTCTGGCATTGGCGCAAAGAATGCGCAAAAGATCGTACTGGAGCTCAAAGACAAGGTCGGCGGCGTTACGGAACATGCGGCGACGGCAAGCATGAAAGAAGAGTCAGAGGTGCTTGAGGCTATTGAATCGCTCGGGTATTCGCTTCGAGATGCACGCGCCGCGCTCAAGGAAATTTCGAAAAAGGCAGGCGGAACCGTGCAGGAGAGAATAAAAGAGGTGTTGAAAATTTTGGGGAAATAGTGATTGGTTTTTGGTTAGTAGTTTTTAATTTTTAGAAATCGCTTCATGAACTCTCTTTTAAAGTTTTTTAAAAAACTTATCCCACGAAGACTTTTTAACGCTCTCCAACCGGCGTATCACTATGCGATGGCGCTTATCGGTGCACTTGTGTATGACTTCCCCTCTAGGGAAATTTACACCATCGCCGTAACCGGAACGAAGGGGAAGACGAGTACGGTTGAACTTATTAACTCTATTCTGGAAGAGGCGGGATATAAAACTGCAGTTGCGGGAACACTGCGTTTCAAGACCGCGGGGAAAGAAATTCCGAATATGTACAAGATGACAATGCCGGGCAGGTTTTTCCAACAGTGGTTTTTGCGGCAGGCGGTTAAGGCCGGGTGCACTCATGCAATTCTTGAGATGACTTCCGAGGGAGCGAAGCAGTTTCGACATAAATTTATCGACTTGGATATTCTCGTCTTTACCAACTTGGCGCCCGAGCACATTGAGTCACATGGTTCGTATGAGAAATATCTTGATGCGAAGCTCTCTATCGCACGCGAACTTGGCAGATCGCTTAAGAAGCACACGGCCGTCGTCGCGAATATAAGCGATCAGGAGGGGCGCAGATTTCTCAACGTCGCCGGTACAATCCGCGAGCGTATCGGTTATTCTCTCGCAGACGCTCGTCCGTATAAATTTACAGAAATGGGTATTGAGATGTTTGTCGGGGGCTTGCATATTCGCTCGCAGCTTCGGGGGAAATTCAACGTGTTGAATATTCTCGCAGCAATAGCGGTCGCAAAGCATATTGGCATTCCGCCCAAGGCCATCTCGGAAGGCATCGCGAGGTGTTCGATGATTCGAGGAAGAGTGGAGAAAATAGAAGCGGGACAGGCATTCGAGGTTATAGTAGATTACGCCCACACGCCGGATTCGCTCAAGGCACTGTATGAGGCGCTCCTGGCGGAAAAGAAAGAGAAAAATTTGATCTGTGTTCTGGGCTCAACCGGCGGCGGGCGGGACACGTGGAAACGGAGTGCAATGGGGGCGATCGCGGACGAATACTGTTCGCGCATTATTCTCACCAATGAAGATCCGTACGATGAAGATCCGGAAAAAATAGTGCGAGATATTCGCGGCGGCATTCAAGAGAAGCTGTTTGAAATTATCATGGACCGGCGCGAAGCGATAGAACGCGCGCTCTGTCTTGCCAAAACCGAGAGTGGCTCCGTCGTCATTACCGGCAAGGGCACGGACCCGTACATTATGATCGCAAACGGCAGGAAAATCCCCTGGGACGATGCGACAGTTGCGCGTGAAGAACTAGCTAAGGTATTATAAGACCATGCCTCCCAAAAACCTTCCTTCAATGCCGCCCGGCCACCTTCCCGGAGCTCCTGCGGGTTTCCCCGGCGCGGCCGTGGAAAAGCCTCCACCTTCCCCGGGCTACAACGTTTTCAAGCCGGCAAAGTTATCTGGATCCTCTCGGAACATTTCTCCCGGCAACGGCCCCGGGAAAGTGGTCGGATTTTTCGCTATATTTGTTCTCTTTGTTGGAATTCTCTGGTATTTGTTTGGTGGAAATTCTGCCGAGCGGTGGGAAGAAACAAAAATGCCGGCCGCGAGCACAACAACATCAAAAATAGCGGTACCGATTCCCCCCATTACGCCAGAAGAAATCCCTTCGTCGCTTTACGCCGGATGGGCAACCCTTTCGGTTGGAACAGCGGCAACAGATGTCTACCCCGAAAAGGAATATGTCATAGTGAACATAACGCAGAAAAATTTGAGCGCGGTGGATATTTCTGGGTGGACGTTAAAAAATACTTCGGGAATGTCGGCCGTGCTTGGATTACAGCCGGAGGTGAAGGGCGGCGACAAGCTTATTATTGCAACGGGCAAGTCCCCAACCGGCGCGTCGTTTAGAATAAATAAATGCTCCGGATTCCTTGAGCAGTTCTTGGATTTTATTCCTGAACTAAAAAAGAGTTGCCCCACAACATCTTCTCTCGTCTCGTACAAAACTCTGGAAAAATCATGCCAGAATTTTATCAAAACTATCCCCACCTGCGAAACAAATGTGAAAGAATATCCGCCGGAAATTTCTCAAACATGCCGTTACTACATCAGCACGACTGTTGGGTACAATGCCTGCGTGGCACAGCATAAGAATGAGAAGGGTTTCTACTTAAACGAATGGCGTATATTCCTCAATCAAGACGAGGAGCTCTGGGCCGCCAAAGGAGAAGCAATAATGCTCCTCGACGCGGAAGAGAAGCTTATTGCGAGCGTTAAATATTAGCGGGTATTGTGGGGGATATGCGAGTTATCGATTTTTGCTCGTCCAGAGTTCCTCCCACCATTCGGAAGGATTGGTTTTGTAAATAGACTCTCCAAGAGCTCGCGCGCTTGGAAGGGTCAGCTTCTTCATTTGTTCGCCTGTTTTGCTTCTCCCTTTGCCGTGAAGCCAGATGACCGCTTCTTTGTTGCCTTGCCATTCATACTCGCGCAAGAGCAAGATCTGATCGAGCGAATCCGCGTTTTTTGTAATAATCGACTCTTTTGATTCGCGCTTTCCATATTCATCAATGAGTTCTTTAAGATCAGTGTACGGCAGGGTGCCAAGCTGTTCTTGATTGATTTCGTTTTCAAAAATTTTCACATAGCGCTTATGAATCCAGTTGTGGTCGCCCGTGCGCGCCTCAGCCATGTCGTGCAAAAGACACATCATCACCACTTTGTATGGATCTGCTTTTTCTTTTTTTGCAAGAAACCATCCGATCAGCGCAACGCGATAGGAATGCGAAGCAATCGTGTCGGAAATATCATCGGTAAGAAGCGTCTGGCGATGCATGCGCGGCAATTTCCGCATTGTTCCGACTTCAAAGAGAAAATTGGCGATACGGCGGGAGAATTTGTTCATGTGCTTTTTTATAACACAAAACACCGCCATCTGCTATGTGTGGGAATGGTCGTCATAAGTATTTTCCCTAACGGAAAAATCTCACGGAGGCGAGGACTTTTAGCGCTTGTCCGCCCGGCAGGAATCGAACCTGCGACCCTCTGCTTAAAAGGCAGGTGCTCTACCGACTGAGCTACGGGCGGAGATTTCCACACTATATCGTATTTTTAGGGTTTTTCAAGCAGAAATTTCTCAAGCCCCGTTTCGAGCCGTTCGCCGTCTTCACTCCTGGAATCATGGTAGAGAGAGACAAGCGCGTGAAGCGCGTCTTTCAGTTCTGTATCCTCAAAATTTTTTGCGTATCGTGAAGATTTTTGAAAGACAAACGGGGACAGTCCCGATTCGCTTGCGCTTCTCGCCCGCTTCGCTATAGCAATGCTCTTTATCTGCCAAAATATAGCACCGTGAATCTCTTCGGTCGAGAAATCTTTGCGCAATGCTTTCTGATACAATGCCCACGCCTTTTCACCTTTCCCCTCCCCCACCGCATCCCCAATAGCAAATAACACGACGCTCTCGTCTCTCCATCTCCCCTCTTCTTTTTTCCCAAAGTGAAGCACTTTATACGCCCGCTTCTCTATTTCTTTCAATGCTTTGGCGTCTACATTTTCTTCCCTGCAAACAAATGCCGACTGCGACTCTGTCATCTCTGCTATTCTCGTCCTCACAACCTCACTCCATATTTTGTCAGAAAAAAGATTGTTGAGCGCGATGATGTGCTTCTCATCAAACAGTCCTCCGCCTTGTATTAGTTCGTCCAGCTTCGCTTCAGTAAAGTTTTCATTATCTAAAACGACAAAGCTGGAGTTCGGCCGCTTAGCCCGAAGAGTTGTAAGCACCTCCTGTTGCTTTTTCTTTGCTACTATTGTATTGTTGCCGTAGATGAAATAGAGCATGTGGGGCACTATAAAATGAATCCATGGTGGCGAGTTGTGGATTATTATAGCACCTTGTCTTAAAATATTTTACTCTTTTTCTATGAGGAGAATGGTGTGTCGAAACTACTGTTTTGGACGTTTGGCGTCGTCCCTATAGCAGTTGTGGGGACACTTGACATGTTGGGCGTTCTAGGATTGGTGAGCTTTGGATTCGTCGGTGCGTGGATCATAATTAATCTCTGGCTGGGAGGACTGGGCTGTATATTTCTCCTCGCCGCCGCCATTATGCCGAAGCGGATTACTGTCGATGTAGAGAATGGGGGCACTCAGACAGGTGGGCTCGATAAGTTCGTAACCATCATTATAAAATTAACCGGTTATTTGCTGGTTACGCTTTCTGTCATTCTTTATGCGGGCGCTCTGGCGGGGTGGGCAGTTGGTATAGATGACCATGGCGCCCTTAGGGGAGCGTTTCTTCTCGCGGGAGTACTTCTGTTATGTATTGCCCATGAATGTTCTTGGCCACACGCCGAGACTAAAGGAGCGCCACCTTCGTCTCTCCCCAATTCTCCCCCACCGACACATTAACAGCAAGCGGTACGGAGAGTTTGGCGGCGGATTCCATCGTGGACTTGAGGAGAGGCAGGGCTTCGGCTACTGCCTTTTTCTTTATTTCAAACAAAAGCTCGTCGTGAATCTGGAGCAGAAGAAATATCTCTTTCTCCAGCTTGGCCTTCTTAATCGCGTCATCTATTTTTATCATCGCGATTTTTATAATATCCGCCGTCGCAGTGCCTTGGATCGGCGCATTCATTGCCATCCGTTCTGCCGACGCGCGCATATAAGGCAGGCTTGATTTGATGTCCGGGAAGTACCTGCGCCTCCCAAACAATGTCTCGGTAAACCCATTCTTTCGCGCTTCTCTTTTTACATTTTCAAAATATTCCGCAATTTTGGGGAACTGCAGGAAGTAGTTGTCATAAAACTCTTGCGCCTCTTTGTGCGTCCCGCCGAGATT
>CAZRNX010000019.1:5631-11290 GCA_964601555.1 uncultured Candidatus Saccharibacteria bacterium
TCGTCCGAAAGTGTTGGGATAACATCTATGTATGTAGAGAGTAACTTCTGCAATTCTCTATAGGCAAGAATTTCATCTATAATCTCGTGGGACCCACGAAGCTTTCCGAGTTCAGACTCACGAGTTGATCTCGCCCCCCCCTCTGTTTTTTTCAATCCCTTTACGGAAAGCTGTAGTTTGTCGAAGAGAATTTCGCCGAGCTGTTTCGGTGAATTAATATTAAATTCTGCGCCTGCAAGTTTCCAGATTTTTTTCTCGTGCTTTTCAAGTTCTTTATGGTACTCGAGAGAAAGTTTCTTAAAGTATCCTTTGTCTACCAAGATTCCCCTCTCTTCCGCGCGAGAGATTATGGGAATAAGCGGAAGTTCTATTTCTCTATACACTTTTTCTAAATTTTTCTCGCGGATTTCTTTGAGAATCGTCTCTCGCGCTTCTTGAAAATTCTTTGTATTCGCGTATCTCAAAATATCCTCACGTGTCGGCCGTATAATGTCAGACGAGAGTAGCCAGAGCGCAATGCATGTTGTTTTCAGCTCCAGTGGATCCACCTGACCCTCCCCCTCTTTAGAGCCTGCCTGCTCGGTAAGCAGGGGAGAGGTCGGGAGAGGGTCTACTCCAAACATCTTCCTCGCCCTATCATAGAGCGACCTGAACCCCAAATCGCTAAATAATTTTTCTAATTTCTCAAATGACGCTTCTTCCCCCCAGGTCTTCGACGGCAGTGTAAAAGTTATGGGGGCGTCGCGCCTGATAGTCGCGAGCATTTTGGAGAACATCGCTTCTTCCCCGCCCTCCGCAAGCTTCTCTATCATGCGCTCTTTCACCCCGGCTTTTTCAAAAGCTTTTTTGTCTTTCTTAAGTTTTTTGTAAATATCTTCAAGTGAACCAAATTGCGAAATGAGCTCTGTCGCGGTCTTCTCGCCGATGCCTGCGATGCCGGGAATGTTATCCGAAGGATCGCCGCGCAGGCCCTTGTAGTCGGGGAGGAGCTCCGGTCCAAAACCATATCTCTCTTTCACTTTCTCTTCGTCATACACCACTGTGTCGCTAATCCCCTTCTTGAGCGTGTATACAACTACTTTCTTGCCGTCCACAAGCTGTAAAGTATCCATATCGCCCGATGCGATAATCACGTCAATGTCTTTCTTATTTTTTAATTTCTCTACAAGCGTTCCTAGAATATCATCCGCCTCAAACCCCGGAGCCTCGTATCGCGGAATACTGAACGCATCAATGACATCCCGACTTCTTACGATTTGCGCGATAAGTTCATCATCTGCTTTTTTTCTTCCCGCTTTATATTCTTTATACTCCTCATGACGAAATGTTGGCCCGGGAAGATCATAGGCCGCCATGATATAATTCGGTTTGATCTCTTCAATAATTTTCAAAAGAAATACAGAAAGGCCGTAGAGCGCCCCCGTCGCCTCACCCTTCCTCGACGTGAAGTCCGGCAGGGCATGATACGCCCGGTGCAGTATCGCATGGGTATCCAAAAGCACCAATTTTTTCCTCTTCTCGCTCATGCGTTCATAATAGCAAACCCCCGGTTGTAGTAAACCGGAGGCAAATACCGCGACAAAATTACGCTTTCGTGTTTAGGTACAGCAACCACGCAGGAATCAATCCAATACGTGTCAGTATATCGAACGTTCTTCCCAATCGTGAAAAGTAAAGTTACAAAAAGTCAACCCCTCTCGTCTTTTCGTCTACAAACTTAAACATGATCTTCTTGGCTCCATTGGGAGAACGTGTGAAAACTCTTTCGGGCCATTCAAGAAAAATGATATTTTTCGGATCACGGAAGATCGCGTCCAAGTTGAGTGCTGTAAGTTCTTTTTTATTTTCTAACCTGTATGCGTCTATGTGGATGAGGTGGGTGAAAGATCTTCGTCGTACTCTAACCCTTCCGTCCCTCGACAAGCTCGGGACACCTCCTTTTGGCGGGGGAGGAGGTACTGCATACTTTCGCATCAGAACAAACGTCGGACTTACTATTTTTTCGCGAATGCCAAGTATTTTCGCAACAGCTTTCACAAATGCAGTTTTGCCAGCGCCCAGATTGCCGGAAAGCAAAACAAAGAGTGCGTGTTTTCTTTTTGTTTTTGGAATATGGGCTAAAAATTTTCGGGCGACTTGTGCGGTCTCTTGGAGGCTGTGTGAAATATATTTCATATCGGTAAATTGTCCGGCGGCGCGCCCTTAGTTTTTATAATTGCGTCCGGCAAGGTCTCACTTTGCTCTTTGTTCGTCTTGGTACTTTCCAGAGCGAAAAAGACTGGCATTTCTTTTTTCTGCGTGAAAAGAGATAAAAAATACCATGAAAGAAAAACGAGAAACACCCCTACGAGAACAAGACTTATTCGCGACCCCGCCGCTGTTGTTTGAGCCGAGGCAAGTGTGCTTTTGGGTCTCTCTTGTTTTGTCTCTGCTATGGCTACACGCGATCCTACGACAGCCCGCGCTTGCTCGCCGCTCACGCCGATTTGCCAGGACGCTGCCACATTGGTTTGCGCCATTCCGCCCCTGCTTCCTTGGATTACTTCTCCAACAAGGAGCAGTTGCCCCTTTTCGCCAGGCGGCAAGAACCCCAGAAAATATTCAGCGGTATTCTTGTTTATAAAAGAAAACCCATCATCGCTTTCTTCTTTCATAAAAGTCACGCCCTTGGGAAGGGCCGCGAGAAAATGGAGGTCTTCAAGCGCCCGGTTGCTATGATTCTCGTAATGTAAAATAAAATCTACCCTGTCTCCCGCTTTTACATCTTGGACAGCGGGCGTTATTTCAAAAATAAACGCCGATGCCCCGTTGTTTGTCGCTTTTGCGCCGCGAAGAAAAGAGTTACTGTCGCCGCCGGCATCTTTTGACCCAAACATGATAATAGCAAGCAGGACAATAACCGCCAGTGGAAACGCGTTGGAATTTGATGCTTTTGGTTTTGAGCCCGAAGGCGTCGGAGCCATATTTCTACCATACAATATATAGAATATAAAGTCAACTTTACTCTTTCGTGGAAATGCACAGCTTTGTGGGATTATGCGGCGCAAAAAGGTGGTATTATGATTGGCAAATGCCCCATTTTGATGAAGAGAAGCAGTTGAAGAAATTGAGCGACCTCCACAAAAAAGAGGAGGAGGACCTCGCTAAGATGCTTGCTGAAAAATACGGCGTTTCTTACATAGATCTCTCCATTGTTTCAATAGAGCCAGAAGCGCTTCGACTCGTGCCGGAAGAAGAAGCGCGGCGAGCGCTTGTTGCGCCGTTTCGAATTGTGGAAAAAAAGCTTTTTCTCGCGGTACATTCTCCCCAAAAAGAAGAGGCTCGTTTTCTTATCGCTGATCTTGAGCGCCAGGGTTTCACCGTGTTTGTCTTCATCGCCTCGCAAGGATCGCTCGAGAGGGCCTGGGTGCGCTACGGCGACCTTTCCTATGCTCACGGCGAAAAGGCTGGCGTACTCGAAATTTCAAACGAAGACATTGCCTACTTTCTCGGCCGCATACAGACATTTTTCGATCTCTCACGTCTTGTCGGCGAGATTATTCATGATGAGGAAAAAACGCACCAGATGTCAAGAATCCTTGAGATGGTTCTTGCCGGCGCCATGGCAACCGACGCTTCCGATATTCACATTGAGCCGGAAGAAAAGCGAACCCGCCTGCGTATTCGACTGGACGGCGTCCTTCACGATGTAGAGTATTTAGACGAGCGAACGTATAGGCTTATCAACTCAAGGATAAAGCTTGTCTCCGGCATGAAAATAAATCTCACCGACACAGCACAGGATGGTCGTTTCAGCGTCGTTTTGGGTGACACGACGATCGAGATCCGCACCTCGGTGCTTCCGGGAACATACGGCGAGTCCGTGGTGATGCGACTTCTTAATCCAAAAATCATCAACATACCGTTTGAGGAGCTCGGCATTGATGAGTTTTTGAAGCGTATTATTTTGAGCCAACTCGAGAAGCCCAACGGCATGATGCTGACCACTGGACCAACGGGGTCGGGGAAAACGACGTCGCTCTATGCGTTTATGAAAAAGGTCTACACGCCGGGGTTAAAAATTATCACGATTGAAAACCCGATTGAATATCATCTTCCCGGCATTGTGCAGACGCAGACTGACGAGAAGAAGGGTTACACGTTCTTTACCGGACTGAAGGCCTCGCTCCGCCAAGACCCAGACGTCATTATGGTGGGAGAAATTCGCGATCCGGAAACGGCGCGAACGGCTGTCGACGCCGCGCTCACGGGACACCTTGTCTTTTCAACGCTTCACACCAACAATGCCGCCGGCTCTATCCCACGGTTGATCGGCCTTGGCGTGAATCCGAAAATTATCGCCTCTTCTATTAACATCACCATGGCCCAACGGCTTATCCGTGTTCTTTGCAATTACTGCAAAAAAGAAGTTCCGCAAACTGAGAAAGAAAAGTTTCTTATTGACGGCATCTTGGCCCAAATGGTCGCAAGGCGGGTAGAAAACCCGGGGGTTTTCTGGCGTGCTCCCGGATGCGAGAAGTGCAACACAACCGGGTACAAAGGAATGATCGGCGTGTATGAAGGCATACTTCTGAACGAAGTGGTTGCGGCGGTCATTGAAGCGAACCCGAGCGATCGTGAAATAAAAAGGGCGGCGCGACCGCAGGGAATCATAGATATGCGCGAAGACGGGGTAATTAAACTTTTGAAGGGCATTACCTCGCTTGAAGAACTCTATCGCGTCATAGACATGACAGGAGAGAGGTAAAAAGTTTTTTTAAAGTACGTTCGGTTTTTTCCTTATAGTTTTCCCTATTCACAAAAAAACAAATTATATAGAATCAGAAATAAGAAACGACATGGCGGAAGCAAAACCCGCACTTATAATATCGAAGCAATCCTCATCGCGATAATTGGTATCGGCACGAAAAGTTAGGTATTCCCCTAAGGAACACCGGCGCATCGGCGCGCTTGCGCGCCAAACCCCACTGCCCTCGGGAAGAACCCGGGAGCATTTTGGAATGCCCGATTGCTTCGATATTATAAAAGCGGGTTTTATTATCCCTATTTTACGGGTACAATAGAAATGTCATCTAAGTCCTTAATAAACGGGTACTTCCGTAGCTTAGCATAAAGAAAAATTTATGTCAACCCTCAAATTCCCCCCCCAACCGAGTTCCTTCGAAGAAGCTTCCAGCGAAAAGTCCGGCGGTGGATTTGGTGATGCCCTCCGTCCGGTTGCGTGGGAAGAGTACGTGGGGCAAAAACATATCAAAGACAACCTTTCCATCCTTCTTCGCGCTTCCGAAGAGCGCGGGGATCCACCAGAACACCTCCTCTTCTATGGACCTCCAGGGCTTGGAAAAACTACGCTTGCCCACCTTATTGCCAAGGAAACAAAGAAGCAAATCAAAGCAACGTCTGGGCCGGCCATTGAGAAAGTTGGAGATCTCGCGGCTCTTCTCACCAACCTCTCGCCGGGAGATATTGTTTTCATTGATGAAATTCACCGTTTAAACAAAATGATAGAAGAAGTGCTCTATCCGGCCATGGAAGACGGGGTGCTTGATATCATCCTTGGGAAGGGGCCGTCGGCGCGCACCATTCAGCTTGACCTTCCGCCATTCACCCTTATAGCCGCAACAACGCGCATTTCCCTTCTTTCTTCGCCGCTTCGCTC
>CAZRNX010000020.1:0-8184 GCA_964601555.1 uncultured Candidatus Saccharibacteria bacterium
TCACGTGCAACCTCATCTCCCATCTCCCGTGCGAAATATTTCCACAGAAGTGCAACCATCGGCTCTGCGAAGCCATGCTCCTGCTTCCCCACACCGTGCACAATGGCAACAGCAATTTTCCTCTTCTTTGTCATGAGGATAGTATAGCAAGAATATTTTGCTTTATAAATTATTATGTGATAAAAATAGGATGGAATTTATGTTGAACAGGAAACTATCAACCATGAACAAACGCAGAAGACCGGGATTTCATACAGTTGATTTTCAGTTGCCAACCAACATTGCCAATATGGCGAGGATAACACTCAGAGCACCATATCCAAGCCCTGAAGGATGGAATACGAACACCCGCTCGACCATGCTCGTTTATATTCTTTCTGGAAGTGTGATCTTCATGACCAATAATGGGATTAAGACCTTGAGGATAGACGACGCCATTGTGGTAGAAGCCGGTATTTCATACCGATGGGTTCCATCTCCAGAGGTAACACTGCTGACCTGCAGTATCCCACCTTGGAATACAGAACAGCAGCGGCTTTCTTAGGGATAAGACCCGAGTCAAGCAAAATAATATTATATCGATCTGACGAGCCCCGGTTTCCGGGGCCGTTCTACAGGAGAACGGCTGGGAGGTGAGGTAAATTCTCCATTCTCGCACCTTCTCCACAGATATTGATTGTGGGCTTGTGCAGCAAGGAATATAATAAAATTAAGGCAGTTTTCAATAATTGCTGCAAATTTTGAGTGAATGAAATAATACCCTATGCCGCTTAAAGTCCTTATGTTTGGATGGGAATTTCTGCCGCACAACAGCGGTGGGCTTGGTACTGCGTGTTTCGGACTTTCGCGCGCGATGGCGCAAGCGGGGGCGGGTGTAACGTTTGTTCTTCCGAAACGCATGCCGGTAGATTCTCCGTATGTGCGCATCCGCTTTGCAAGCGACGGGAGTTTGAAAATACGAAACGTAGACGTGCATCTCTATCCATACATCACATCGACAAAGTATGCCGAAGAACGCGAATTTTTTGGGGGAGTGAATCCATACGGCCTCTCTCTTATGGCCGAAGTGGCACGGTACGCGAGAAAGGCAAAGACGATTGCGCTTGAAGAGTCATTCGATGTCATTCATGCGCACGATTGGCTCTCTGTGCCGGCAGGCCTCGCAGCGAAACGTGCGACCGGAAAGCCATTAATTATTCACGTTCATGCAACGGAATTTGATCGTACGGGAGGCAACGGAGTCAATCAGGACGTATACAATATTGAAAGAAAAGGCGCGCACGAAGCAGATCGAGTCATAACTGTTTCGCATCGGACGAAAGAGATGCTCGTCAAACATTACGGTGTTCCGGCGGAAAAAATTTCCGTCGTGCACAATGGCGTCTTGGAAGAAGAATTTCGTCCCGTCCCGAGAACGCTTGAAGCTCTCCGCGAGGCGGGCAATAAGATAGTACTCTTTGTCGGGCGCATTACGCTTCAGAAGGGTCCCGACTATTTCGTCCGTGCGGCAAAAAAAGTCTTGGAACTTCGTCCCCAAACGATATTTGTAGTATCCGGTTCTGGTGATATGGAGCGTCAGATGATGCGCGAGGCGGCGGATCAGGGAATCGCGGACAAAGTAATCTTCGCCGGGTTCCTTCGCGGCGAAGAGCTCAAGAGCATTTACGCATCGGCAGATCTTTATGTCATGCCATCTGTGTCGGAACCTTTCGGAATAACCCCCCTTGAATCTCTGGCGAACGGCACGCCGGTTCTGATTTCGAAACAATCTGGCGTATCAGAAGCGCTCACTCATGCGCTCAAGGCCGACTTCTGGGACATTGACGATATGACGGACAAAATCATTTCCGTTCTCGATCACTCCTCACTTCAAGAAAATTTGCGAGAAAACGGCAGAAGAGAAGCCGGAAAGCTTACCTGGGCCGAAGCCGCGCGCAAGTGCCTTGAGATTTATCAGCAAGTGTTTGCGTTTCAAAGGGTGTGATACAATAACATGATTATGAAAAAAGAAAAAATAAAACAAAAAACAATTTCACGGAAGAAGCCGCTTGTGAGGGCGCAGTTCGCGCAGTGTTTCTGGGTTCATGACGGCCCGGTGCTCGCGGATCTCGTGGAATTGAAAACTTTCCTTGGGAAGATTACTTCAAAACAGTGGAAGCATCATGTAACGGAAGAGAAGAATGATTTTTCCAATTGGGTCAAAGCAGTTCTGCTAGATGACGAGTGCGCAAAGGGCTTGAGCAAGTCAAAGACTCCTGTCGGCGCAGTGAAGGTTGTAGAGAAAGCACTTCAGTAGACTATATTCAATCATGCCTAGAGCACTTACATTAGGAAACGGAAATATACTGGTCTGCCTCGACAAGTACGCGCAGATTCATGATTTCTATTTCCCTCATGTAGGGCTGGAAGATCATGTGGGAGAGGATTCCGTACACCGGATCGGAGCGTATGCCGACGGCAGGTTAAGCTGGCTCTCTTCCCGCGAATGGGATATTACCATCCGATACATGGAGAATGCGAACGCTTCGCGAATCATCGCAATAAACAGCCGGATGGAGCTCAAGCTTATTTTCAACGACACGGTGTACAATGAGAAGCCGATACTTCTCCGGCGTGTAACCGTTGTAAATCTTGCAAAGCGGGAGCGGGAAATAAAAATTTTTTTCAACCAGGAGTTTAATATCTTCCAATCGGTTCGCCGCGACACGGCCTACTATGATCCGAAGAACAATTGCATCATTCATTACGAAGGGAAACGCGTCTTTCTTGTGAATGGCAGGTGCGATGGGAGAGGGGTGAGCGACTACACCACGGGTCTCTACAAAATAGAAGGACATGAAGGGAGCTTCCGGGATGCTGAAGACGGAGCACTTTCGAAGAATCCGATCGAACACGGACTCACGGACTCAGTAATAGGATTTTACTTCAATCTGTCCGGGGAAGGAGAGACACTCCTTCACTTTTGGATCGCCGCGGGGAAATCAATACAAGAGGCGATTGATCTCAACGATTATATTCTAGAAAAAACTCCCGAACATCTGCTCAAATCAACGCATGACTTCTGGGCGGCATGGGTGAACCGGCAGAATTTCAATTTCTACGGGCTTTCGGAAGGCGCGGTACGGCTTTTCAAAGAATCGCTCTTCATCATACGAAGCCACGTCGATGCGACCGGGGCGGTGATTGCAAGCGGCGATTCGGACATGCTCCAATACGGGCGCGACACCTACAGCTATATGTGGCCGCGGGACGGCGCTTTCACCATTCTCGCGCTTGACAGCGCTGGAGACTCCAACGTCGCACGTAAATTTTTCGAATTTTGCAACCAGGTTCTTTCGGAGGAGGGATATTTCATGCACAAATACCGCGCCGACGGCTCTCTCGGAAGCTCCTGGCATCCATGGATCACAAGTACTGGAGAAATACAGCTTCCTATACAAGAAGACGAGACCGCATTAGTGCTCTTCGCGCTCTGGAAGCATTATGAACTCTCAAAGGATTTGGAGTTCATAGAAGAAATTTACAATTCGTTTATACGCCGCGCGGCGAATTTCATGGTGCTGTATCGCGACAAGATGACGGGTCTTCCGAAGCAGAGCTATGATCTTTGGGAAGAGAGACTCGGCATTTCAACGTTCACCTGTTCAGCTGTATACGGGGCACTTCTTTCAGCCGCAAAGTTCGCTCGCCTCTTAGGGAAAACGGAAAGCGAAAGGGAATATTCGCGTGTTGCGGAAGAAATACGGAAGGGGATAATGAACCATCTCTACGACGCCGAGAGAGGGGTATTTTATCGAATGATAAAAGTGGAAAATGAAAAGGTGACGAAGGACAAAATAGTCGATATTTCAAGCGTGTACGGCGTGTTCCGTTTTGAGGTGCTTAAACAAGACGATCCGATTCTCAAAAAAGCATTCAATATTGTAGAAGAGAAACTTTTCTGCGCGCGCTACTCCGCGGGATTCGCACGCTATGAAGGCGACAGGTATTATCGCGTGGGAGACGACATACCCGGTAATCCATGGTTTGTAGCAACGCTCTGGGCCGTGCAGTATTATATAGCCACCGCGAAGGAAGAGGCGGCTCTTGCGCGCGTGCGGCAGTGGTTCGACTGGGTTGTCTCGCTTACCCCGCCTTCCGGCGTTCTCTCCGAACAGATCGATCCGTATACGAAAGAGCAGCTCTCCGCCGCGCCGCTTACATGGAGCCATTCGGAATATGTGCTTGCCGTCATAGCATATCTCGAGAAGCTTGAAGAACTAGGGATTTGCGTTGCATGCGCTCCCGTGCCGGCGCTCGCTCGCGGAATTCATGTTGAGCACCTAAAGCCGACGATATGAATAACCATGCCCAACCACAACCATATTTTTCGCCAAGCGGTTTTGGACTTTCCCAAGCAGTTTGAATTTGAACCGGAAGTTATAAATACCGAGAATCTTTCGAGACACAAGAGCTCTATCATCGCCGGCATGGGCGGTTCGCATTTAGCAGCTGATATTTTACAGATGGGTGTTCTCCCCATGCGTCTTACCACTCACTCTGACTATGGCCTACCGACACACATTCCTGACGAAGAGCTGAAAGGGAGTCTCGTCATCGCGAGTTCGTACTCCGGGAATACGGAAGAGGCGATCAATGCATTCGAAACCGCTCGCTCCCGCGGGCTCCTCCTTGCGGTTATTGCTTCCCGGGGCGAGCTTCTTGAGAGAGCTCAAGACGCCGGTGTTCCTTTTGTTGACCTCCCCAATACCGGCATCCAACCGCGCATGGGAATTGGTTTCCAATTGCGCGCGATTGCAAAAATTCTCCAGCTTGAAAATATTCTTGAAGAGACGCAAAATCTCTCACAGACCTTACATCCTGATCCTCTCGAAGAACAGGGGAAAATGCTCGCCGAGCGATTGGCAGGCAAGATTCCGGTTGTCTATGCATCGCGGATAAATTATGCAATTGCGTATTATTGGAAAATTACATTAAACGAGACGGCGAAAATTCCTGCGTTCTACAATGTGTTGCCAGAATTGAATCACAACGAAATGATCGGTTTCGATAGGCACACAGCAAATGAAGAGCTTTTGAAAAACATCACTTTTATTTTTCTGAAAGACTCGGCTGATCACCCAAGAGTACAGAAGCGCATGGAAATTTTGAAACAGCTTTACAATACGCGCGGACTGCCGGTAGAAGAAGTAGATATGAACGCCAGCGGTGGAAATATCTGGCACAAAGCCTTTTCTTCCGTACTTCTCGCTAGCTGGACTGCCTATCATTTTGCAGAAGCATCGGGTGTTGAGGCGAACGACGTGCCGATGGTGGAAGCATTCAAGAAAGCGCTGGCCTCGTGATTTTGTCAACTTTACTCTTTTCCCGCACAGGTTTAGTATAGGTGAATATGAAACTGGAAAAAGAATCAAACAAGATGACGCTTGAGAAGCTCGCTATTCTTACTGTGAATGGGTTTGAGCAGCTTAGGGGTGATCTCGGGGGTCAAATTTCGGAGCTCAAAACCGACGTGACGCAGCTTAAGGCAGACGTGACGCAGCTTAAGGCAGACGTGACGCAGCTTAAGGCAGACGCGAATGATACAAACGACCGGGTTCGAAAAATAGAACGGGATCTTTTCTATGCTGTAAAAATATTTGATATCGAGGATCTTGTGGGGAGAGTAAGTTACATAGAACGGAAAATGGGAATAGAGAACGGCAAAACATAAAGTTCAGTGCACATACTTTTCGACATTGGTAAAACAAAAACGCGTATTGCAGGATCAGAGTGCCTCGTGTCTTTCACTGACCCGAAGATTTTTGAAACGCCAAAAAATTACAACGACTTTTTACGAGCAATGAAAAGAATGTCAGAAGAGATTTTAAAAAATGAAAATAAAGACAGAGATGAATTTGATAAAGGACGACCTATCGAAAAAATAGAAAGCGCGGGTGGTGGAGTCGGCGTGCCAATCGAGAAGGCGACAGGGATACTTCACCCGCATTCGGGACTTCCAGGCTGGGAAAACAAACCACTGAAGGATGATCTCTCGGTAATTTTCGGCGCGAGGGTTTTTTTAGAAAATGATTCTGCAGTCGTAGGACTTGGCGAGGCGATCCATGGCGCTGGGAAGGGGCATCTGCTTGTCGCATACATCACGATTTCAACTGGCGTTGGCGGCGTGAGGATAGATCATGGGAAAATTGACGAAAATTCTTCCGGTTTCGAGCCCGGGTGGGAGCTTCTTTCGGTTGGAGGAAGAGAAGTGCATGTAGAAGAAGTCCTGTCAGGTAGAGGAGTAGAGAAGGCCACAGGAAAGAAACCAAAAGAAATTTTGGATAAAGATTTTTGGGACGAGAAGGCGAGAATCCTCGCGCATTTCTTGAATAACGTCATCGTCATGTGGTCGCCCGATATCGTCGTACTCGGTGGTTCGATGATGAATGAAATCGGCATTCCCATTCCCGCGACGGAGAAATATCTCAAAGAGATTTGCATAATTTTCCCCGAACTCCCACCGCTCAAACATTCGGAACTCGACGACCTCGGGGGTCTCTGGGGAGCGATGGAGCTGTTGAAACAGAACGCGTAAATTTTGCTATACTGAAAGCACATGCATTTTTTCCACCGTCTATTTCACCGAGAGGCGAGTCCGTATTCACTTCTCTTGATTTATCTTTCCGCCTTTTTCTACGCGCTTCACTACGCGCTCCCCCTCTACATTGACTCGTCGTTCCTCTCCGGGCTCGTGCCGCCGGAGAAGATTGGACTTATCTGGTCATTTTCTAATATTCTTGCTGTTCTTTTCCTTGCCAATATCCCCAAAATACTCATTGCTTTCGGAAGCCGGCGTACATTTGTCTTTTTCGCTCTGCTTGAATTCTTATCGCTTGCAGCTCTTTCAGTTTTTGGTTCCCCGGTCCTTCTGCTTGCCGCGTTTGTTCTGCATATGGTTTTTCTAAATGGCGTGTTTTTCTCACTCGATCTCATTTTGGAAAGTCATTCGGAAAATGAAAAGACGGGAAGGATCCGGGGCAGTTTTTTTACAGTCCTGAACGTCGCGGTTCTCATGGGTCCCCTTATAGCTGGACTACTGGTAATAAACGGAAATTTCAGCGATGTCTACCTTTATGCCGCAGCAACTCTCCTCCCCGCCGCTTACCTTCTCGGTGTCATGCTCCCAGAGTACCGTGAACCGAAATATCGCCCCATCACCTTCGGCAAATCTTTGGAAACCATATGGCACGAGAAGCATCTCTTGGGGATTTTTATATCTTGTTTCCTCCTTCAGTTTTTTTATGCGTGGATGATTATATACATGCCACTCTATCTTCATGATCATGTAGGATTTGAGTTCAAAGAAATCCTCGGAATTATTTTCCCAATCATGCTTCTGCCTTTCGTTCTTTTTGATTTTGTATTCGGCACATTCGCTGATCTAAAGAAGGGCGGCGGGGAGAAAAATGGCCTCATCTGGGGCTTCGCTATCATGGGTGCCTTCACCGTTCTCCTTGCTTTTCTCTCTTCAAAGAGTATTCTTGTCTGGGCATTTGCACTTTTTGCGACACGCGTCGGCGCCGCCGCGGTGGAGATTATGTGCGAGGCGTATTTCTACAAGCATGTTTCCGGCAAGGACGCGGAGCTTGTAAGCGACTGGAGAAATGTAGCCCCGACGGCATTCGTCGTCGCCCCCACAGTTGCGACGCTTATTCTCGCTCTTTCGGCATTTTCTCTAGGATATCTTTTTCTTGTTCTAGGCCTTCTTATGCTTTCAGGCATCTGGTTTACAAGGGGGTTGAAGTGAAGCAAGGTTAAACCTCACTTCACCTCCACTCCTTCATCTTCCAACCCCCGCTTCACTTCTTCAAATTCGTTCTCTATTTCTTTGAGGCGGCTCTTGACCCCACCGATGAGTAGGGCGCCTTCTTTCACTTTTTTCAACCCCTCCTCCACATCCACCTCCCGCCGCGACTCAAACCAGAGCGCAATTGCGTCAAGTTTCTTCAGTGCTTCATTAAGATTTATTTTTTTATCCATACAAAATATATTACACGTTCAACTTGAATAATTCCACTGCATTTTTGTAAAAAATCCTCTCAAGTTCGGCGTCAGAGAAGCTCAAGCCTTGCACGAACTTGATATATTCACCCATCGGCGCAAGCGGCCAGTCGGTGCCGTAAAGGAGCTTCTCGCTTCCGG
>CAZRNX010000020.1:8284-10813 GCA_964601555.1 uncultured Candidatus Saccharibacteria bacterium
AGCTTCCCGATATGAACATGCGCGTCTATGATCATAAAGTTTGTGTTTTGATTGTACCATCTGAAACTCGCACATCAAGATTGTCACCGGGACTGACATCGCGAGTGCTTCGCACGACTTTGCCTTGCGAGAACGCGATGCTCCAGCCGAGTTTGAGCTGTCGTTCGGGATTTTGGGCGGCAAGAATTTTTTCGAGAGAGCGGACTTTGTCATGAGCGTTTGAAATTTTTGCGGCAAATTGAGAGAGTAATATGCGCTGTATTTTTGGGAGCAGTGCGACAATATTCACCAGCCTCTCGTGAACGACCGGCATGCTCTGCGAGAACCTTTCAATAATACTTCGCACTTTTTCGATCATTTCATGCAGGCGTTTTTCGAGCGAGGATGTAAGTCGTTCGGCAAAAAATATTTTTTCCTGAAGCGCTCTTGCATATGCCGAGAGAATTTTCTGTTCAGAATAGCGCACTTTTGCCCCAGCTTGTTCCCATGATGCGTTCAAGAGTTTTGCGACGGCGGTTGGCGTAGAGCATGCTTTATCCGCTGCGAGTGCGACAAGAGGCACGTCTTTATCATGGCCTATGCCAACAATCACGGGAAATGGGCAGCTGGAAATTTCTCGCACAAGTATTTCATTGTTAAATGCTTGAAGCGATTCTAATGACCCGCCGCCGCGCACCATCACTAGCACATCAATATCTTTTCGCTTTTTGAAAGTACGTACCGAAGCGATAAGCTCTTTCACCGCAAGCGCACCTTCGACGCGCGAGTCTAAGAATTTAATATGAAATCCGAACCGGCCGATATTGTTCAAGAAATCATGAATGACCGCGCCGGTGCTGCTTGTGATCAAGCCGATCGTGTGGGGATAATCGGGAATTATTTTTTTACGCTCGGGAGCGAAGAGGCCTTCTTTCTCGAGCTGTCTCTTCAACTTCTCGTAGGCGAGCTTGAGCGCCCCCTCGCCGACAAGCTCTACCATGTCCGTGCGAAAGGAGAGCCGTCCCGAGGGCTTGTAAATTTCCGGGAATCCCGAGGCGACGATTTCGAGACCTTCCGCAAGCTCCACGCCGGAGAGCTTGTAGGAATTCATCCACATGAAGCAGTTCATCGTGCTCCCGTCCTCTTTATCTTTCAGTCCGAAAAAAAGATAATTTCCGCGAATGTCGAGGCTGCTTATCTCGCCTTGTACTTTGCCGGAATATTCTCCCAATCCCCTGTTTAGCGTGTCTAGATAAACACTTACAGAAACTGGCTCAGAAAGTTGTACGACGAGCGGCGTAGGCCCCACCGAAGGTGGGTAAAGACGCGAGGAGGAGGATAAGCTTTGTGGGCTGGTTTCTGTGGAAAAAACCGTGGATAAGCTATGGGTTTCTTGTGGATTGCTTGTGGAATTACTGTTCAAAATCGCAAAAATGTCCCGGCCGTACTTATGAAATTTCTTATCTTTAATGCCTTTAATCCCCATCAGCTCTTCTTTCGTCTTCGGCATCATGACGATAATATCCGAGAGAGTCTGATTGGAAAGCACGCGATACTGCTCCACGCCCTCATGCTTGGCTGTGCTATTACGCCACTCGCGGAGCTTTCTTAAAATTTCCTGTTTTGAATTCATATGATTAAAACGATGACCAGCGTTTGTCCACTTTTCCCGAGGCGAGGATTTTTTCCGTCATACCAATGGTTTCGTTCGCTAACCCTCGCGCTTCAAGGAAACTTCTTATATCTTCTATACAATGTGCGTCAGGACCGCCGGTTGTGAGGGCGTTTGTTTCAATGGCGATCTTTTTGACTTCTTCGCGTTCTTTCTTAATATCCGGAAGCTCTATCGGCTGATACGGCTTGGTACGATATACCGTCTCCGCGCCGTCTATCCTTTTATCGGCAAGAAGTTTTCGCAAGGCGTCGAGGGAAATTCTGTCTCTCTCTGTGAAATAGTGAGGAAGAGATGCGATACCGCCTGCACCATGAATCATCCCAACCGCATCATCAAGGGATGGCGTATAGGAATCTTCTGCAAAAATCTTCGGCCTGTATGCATTTCGGGAAAGAAACAAATAATACGGGTAGCCACCCTCCCCACGCTCTATCATTTCATCATATTTCTTCCTTATCTTCGGATTGGTTTTTGCCTCTCGTTCCATTTCTTTTCGCAGAGATTCAATGATGCTGAAGTTTTGCGGCTTGGAAATAAGTGCTTGGACGATGTGCGGTCGGCTGATGATTGCGCCTTGTGAGACAGCCAGGCATGCTTCTTCGGTTATCTCAAAGCCAAGAACTCGAAGATGTGCCACTGTTGTCTTCAAGCGCTTGACGCGATCTTTATGCGCTTGACGGCAGTGGTCAAGTAGAGATTTATCCTTCGGATTGACAAAAAGCCCTACAACATGAAGCGAGCCCTCCTGAAAGGTGGTATCTTTCGAGGGAGCCGCTGTAATTTCAATACCGATAATCCACTTCATCTTTGCATCCCTCATAGAGTTGAGATACTCTAACTGGCTGTTAGTAGGAAGTGAGTCATGGTCCGTGAAA
>CAZRNX010000021.1:0-10715 GCA_964601555.1 uncultured Candidatus Saccharibacteria bacterium
TCGTCCATGTAGTATCAGCCGCAAGCGTGCCGGAGACGGGGGTTGTGGCGAAAGCAAGCGACGGAACGACAAAAAGCGCCAGGAAAGCTGCGAGAAAAGAAACAATTTGCTTCATGATTGCTCTACCCTACAGGAAAGATACCTTGCGGGCAAGGTTGACAGGACGTTGCCAATCCTATCTTATACGCGTGCCTACTGCGCTTTAATTTCTTTTCTATATTCCTCCAGAAGCGCCGCGAGGTCGGCATTTCCGGGATTTTTCTGTATCCCTTCAAGCAATATGGCTTCGGCTTGACTTGCTTTTTCCGCGTACGAATACCGGTACAAATCGTGAAGAGAGCGATATGCCTGGATCGCATCCGGCTTGAGTTCGATGACTTTCCGGTAATTTCTCTCTGCTTTTGTGTAATCCTTCAGATAAAACCCGTATAAATCCCCCAAGTTAGCATATGCGACGTAATATGTCGGCGAAAGAGCGGTCACGTAGAGCCATATTTCTTCCGCGCCTGTATAATCCTCAAGCATCTTGCGATACAGTCCAAGCTCAAGGGCAGCACTGGCGTCTTTAGGATTGCTCTTGAGTGCCAAAATAGAAATTGAAATTTTCATTGAAAGAGCGGCGCGAACTTCTGCGGCCATATTCGCGGGAAAAACAAGCAGTCGATTGAGATTCGGAAGCGGGGGAAGTTTCGCGGTATTTGAGATGGGTATTTGCTCTATGGTGGCTTTCCCATTCCCCGATGTTTCAAGCGTCATGCCGCCTTGAGTTACAGCGGTGGTGGTTGCGGCCATTTCAGTCTCGTTTCCGGGTGCATTTGCTTCGCGGTGGGAGAAATAAAATCCCAGAATTATGAGGACGGCTGCGGCGATGGCGGGAAAAATATATTTTCCAACTTTGTTCATAATACAGCTATTATAGCTTCCCGTACGAAATTTGCAAAACAAAAACACCCCCGACCTTACGGAAGGGAGTGTTTTTGAAGCCCTTTAGCTCATTCATACGAATGAACCAAAGTCACAAGGAGGCTTAGTTGCTTCTTGATTGGATGAGACCATTCGACGGAAGGCCAGCAACGCCGTAACCGTTGGTATAGTCGATATCCGAGTTTGCAGTAATCGTCGTCGTCGCCTGCGGAGTCCAGAGGAAGTTGTTGTCCGCAGTAGCGCCAGCTTGTAGCCCCGTCGCGGTCCCCATAAGGGTAGAGAGCGATGGGTACGCCGTGTCGCCGACGAGAGTCGTGGTAACCGAGTAGGTCGTTGCTGTCGCTCCAGAAACCGTTGCACGAATTTCGAAGTAGCGGGTTGCTCCTGCGGGAACCTGTACGGTCGTGGAAGCGGTAGCGCTTGAGTCAGCAAAGAGATCAAGCGTACAACCGGTTGTTGTACATGACTTGTTCTGCGAAGAGACCATGCCACCCGTTCCAACTCCGGAAATCGCCTGCGAGTAGCCGGAATCTGTGAAGCCGTAGATGTTGACGGTCGATGCTCCGATAGAGGTCGTTGAAAGAGTAACGCTGAATTTCTCAAGACCGATATCTCCAGCCGCGTCTGCCGTTACTTTGAAGCGCATAAGACGTCCATCGGCAACTCCAGTGGAAGAGATCGTGTCAAGCGCAACCGTCGGGAAGGACTTGAAGGCGCGTACACCAGCAAATGAAGTGCTTCCTGTCGCGTTAATCGTAGATCCCGATCCTACCCCCGTACCCTGCGTGTTGGTACTGTTGGTATCGATGTCAACCGCAGTGAGCGAACCCTCCGTTCCCGGCTGTGAAGAGCCGATCGTCGAGAGGTCAACCTTGACGGTGAGGTTCTTGTCCATATCTTTCGGAAGAAGGACGACCGTACTAAGCGTTGATGTCGCGAATCTCTGGGTTCCTACGAACGTCGCTATTCCAACCTTCGTCGATCCGTCCCAGATGGACACGGAAACGAGGTCCGCCGGAGAACTCGATGCCGCAGGATTCGTAAGTCTAAGGCCTACTCTCTGGAGGTTAATCGCTTCATTCGATGCGCGGAATTTTATGACTCCTGCCGTTACGCCCGTCTGTCCGCCAGCCGCAATCGTGTAAGAAGGCGTTGCTGCACCGTTCGATGCTACGAGGGTGCTCGCTCCTATCGTCATCGCCGCGCTTGTGCCTGAACCGGTAGCCGTTACAGAGCTATTGGAATTAATCCCCGTAGTCGTCGGGTTCGTAGCAGAAGAGGTAACCGTCCATGTGTACGTCCCCGGTGTCAATGCACCTGACGGAACGTTGCACTTGAGGCCGAGGTTCTTCACCATCGCCTTCGGGACAACAAGTGAGCTGTCAAATGTGAATGCCTGCGAAGTAGACGAGGTAAGGGTCACATTGACGATATTGGTACCCGTATTAAGGGCTGTTCCGCCATCCCAGAGCTGACAGCCGGTTAGCATGGAAGCCGTAGAGCTTGCCGAGCCAGCGTGTGTAAGTGTAAGAGATGAGAAACGAACATCTTCGCCGGATTGCGATGTGTCAAGCTGAACATTCGCGAAGAGGTGACTGAGTGTTCCTGCCACAACTGTCTGCGCCGTCGGAGAACTCGACATGCCGAGAGCAAGCGATGCCGCTCTGATCGTCATGGTGTTCATCGTGAATGCGCCCGACGCAGAGAGGCTGATCGTATTGCCAGTCGTCTGTCCGGTGATATTGGTCCATCCAGAAGAAGGTGTGGCGGATACGGCAACCGTTGCGTTATTGGAGACGCCCGCAGGGATCGTCCCTTTAATGGTGTAGACTTTCTTTCCTACCGGGAACGTCACTGAATCAGTGAAGGTTATCGTACACCCCGTGGTGCAAGTAGCCGCCTCATCGATCGGACCAGCCACTACAAGTCCTGCATCATCGAAGATGGAGATGTTGGTGATAACTCCGGCGTTCGTAGGTGCGCCCCACGAAGTGGTTGCAATTGTGAACGCCATTGACTGTATGGTAATCGGCTCGCCCTTGATATCCGTCTCAAATCCGCCGAGGACTTGGTTCGGAACATTCACGGCGATATTCTGCGCCGCAACAGAATTTGCTTTCGTAATCGTGGTAACCGAACCAGCGCTAATCGTTACGAGAGAGCCATCGAAGAACGGAGTTCCGGTCGTGAACTGAGATCCCGCCCCTGCAGATGCCGTGGTCTGTGCTGTCGGCGTAATGCCGTACATGTAGGTCTCGCCGCTGATGTACACATCTGTTGTTCTGTAAATATCGAACTGTACTGTGCGATTTGCGGAACCTGTTCCGACAAGATCTCCCTTAAGGTAGATATCGAGATTGCCCCCCTTATCTACGACAATTCCTGAACCGAAGGTTGCGCTGAAGTATTTGCCATCAGCAGAAACCTTAACAGGATAGTCTGTTCCGCCAGCATTGACAACCAAGTTGCCAAGGTCATTCGATGAAGCGGATCCGATCTGGTTCCAGCGAATGGACCAAACGCGGACTTTCTCTGCCGATCCCGCGACTACTCGAACTCCCGAGAACTTGTATCCAGTCGTTCCGATCTCCTTCGTCTGTGCTGAATTTGGATCAAAGGAAGAAACCGCCATTTGTGCTGTTCCGATGCTAAGCGTGTTGTTCATTGTGTGGTTGGCGCCCATGATCGGCATTGTACCCGATACAGTGGAACCCGTACCAACATTGACTGCCACGACATTGAGTCCGGCAACTTGGCCGTTTAACATTGTCGCCGCTGCTGCCATATTTCCAGCAATGGTAAGAGTCTTTGTGGTCCCCGCTTTCACAACATACGGTTCGCCCACCATTGCTTGGTGATTCGAATTAAGCGTCTTCGCGATGCCGATCTGCATACCATTGTCATCCAAGAGGACAATGCCCGAGAAGTTGACATCCGTTGCGGGCCCGACGCGCTCGACTGTCACATTGTTGATAGTGACATCGCTCGCACCTGCTGTTACGACGAATTTCGTAAACGGTACGCGTGCAGCGCCTGCAGGAGCGAGGGCATTCATCGGCTGGGTTGTCCCCATAACCGAGAGACTCCCCGAAGTACCGGTTCCAGTTCCCGTACCGGTTCCAGTTCCCGTGCCGGTTCCAGTTCCCGTGCCGCCCATCATACCGAGCTTCGCGCGGGTAGAAGCTCCGACATATCCTGTGCCTGTCGTGAGACCGACCGGAGTCAGGATTTCAGCCATATACTTCTCTTGAAACTTGATCACCGCCGCTTTGGTCAAACCGCCAAAGTAAGAGGTTTCCATTCCCGGAGATCCGGGGCCGGTAACCGCGACCATCGTCGCGGGATCCATGTTGAGGACTTTCTGAAGGTTCATCACATCCGCATGCGTCATCCCCATTTTGAGATTCGTCGCGAATGTATACGATCCTCCCGTAGTTGTTCCCCCCTGCAAAGCTGCGAGCGATGATTGCAACGACTGAATCGTTGCAAGCAGACTCGCGATCTGCGCCTGAAGTTCGGCGGCAGTCTGCGCACCCGCTATCGGAGCAAAGCCGATAGACATGGCGAGTCCCGCCGCGAAGCTTACGACAGCAGAAGCAACCTTGCCTGTTCGTGTTTGTGTAAATTTAGTCATAAAGCCTTTTTATAATAATTATTTTCAATCCCAGTCCTGCTTTTGCTTTTTAACTTGCTAACTTATGCCTGCATTTGTATGCATTGCGTGTAATAAGGTGTTTATGAAAAAACTGTAAATTAATTTCATGAATTTTAAATTAATTTAACTAAAAATTTACACGGCAAAAAGTTCAATCGCAAAAGCAGGACTGGGTGCGCGAAAGAAAAATTTAGTTTCGACCTCTAAATTTCTCTTCGCGCCATCGCTCTCAAATTAAGACTACCGACATCATTCTGCAAGCAATAGAAACTTCTATTGCTTTTTGTAACCAATCCTTGTGATATTTGGTTGTCAATGAACTGACCGCCAACTGAAAAAGCATCCGCACAACCTTATCAGAAATTATATATCCTACCGGCGCGTTCAGCAAAATGCAAATGTGGATAACTAATGCTTTTTCTGCTTGTTCTTTTTACCAAAACAGCCTAAGCGGTCTGCCGGCCTCCGGAAGATACGCAAAACCTGTTTTCAAGCACATAGCCCTCACCGAAGATGCACTTCGCACACGAGGTAGAGTATTGCATTTTGGCAAAATAAAGTCAACGCCTTATCTAGATCTAGCAGATAAGACGTTTTTGTCGCCAATAGATTACTTACCGTGGGTTTAGCGGAGAGAGTACCGGCTCCAACGTCTTTCTCCTGTCTTTTTGATGAGGCCTGCCGCTATCAGCGCCACAAGTTCGCGCTGCAATGTTTTCTCACCGACTCCGCGAAGTCTTCGAAAAATGTCTTTTATCGTAGCCCCCTGATTATCTTTTGTGTTGTCTTTTATCGCAACGAGAATCTGTGTCCTGCGCAAAAATCTTTCTTCGCTTTTTTTGATATTACTCTGTGTTGCGTTTTTAATTGTTACACTTTTAGTTTCGTTTATTTCTTTGTCTTTTATATCATATTGGTCTTGTTGTTGAGAAAGTTTTTGTCCTTGATAGCCACCGGAACGCCGTGTATTGTCTTTTATTATTTGTCCTTGAGAATCGCCTGTCTTTTTCATCCTTTCCGGTTCCGGCAAAGTAAAAAAAGTTGGAGAAAAAGGGGTGGTCGTATTTGGACCGAAAACATAATCGCGAAGAATCTCTTCAACAGAAGAGAACTCATCCTTTAAAATTTGAGTATTCATCGGAGAAACAAGCTTGAGCGAAGCGGCCACCTCAAAATGAGAGATCATGCTCTCTATTCGCTCCAAAAGTTTCCGTAGGGCGTTCTTTTTTTCCGGGAGCAGAAGCCCATCAATAGAATGTGTGTCTGAAAGAATGGAAAGACTGAGGTCACGCATTCTGACCTTCATGGGCTCTGTGTCCGATATAAAATCCGTGAGCATATACACTGCTGTTACAAGCTTTTCTACCTTTTTTGAGACATACTCCATAGTCGTGCTCCCAGTGACTATTTGAGTATTTTGTCCTTTATTTTCTTCTTTATTTTCCATATGTCTTATACAAATCAGGACTTTGTTGTTGTCTTTTACTATATAGGACATAATATTTTTGTCAAGGACACCCTCTACACTGCCCTCTTCGCACTATTCACAATTCCCAGCGGCCGTTGACTCGTGCTATTATGTTTCTATGGCAAATGATGCTGCAAGAGACACGAGAAACGGCCAAAAAAAGAACTGGAAAAATGGCGGCAAGGAGAAAACCCCGCTTCTCAAGAAAGAAACCCTGCATGTTGTGCTTTCTATTCTTTTTTTTGCTTTGTCGGCTTTCTTCGCCCTTGCACCTTTTTCTAAAGGAGGCCCGGCGGGTACAGCTCTCTATAGCGCCTTGGGTCTTCTCGTCGGTGTCGGGTACTTTCTCTTTCCTCTTCTTTTCCTCATTTTAGGCATTTCTTTCTTTCGATCTGAAGTTGGAAACTTGCCTCTCCGCGGCGGTCTGGGCTCCCTCCTTTTCGTGCTCTCGGGACTTGGGATTACGGCAATTTTCGGCGAAGATGCTTCGGGCGGATTTGTGGGCAAGTGGGTATCGCTTCCGCTTCTTAAATTGTTTGACGTATACGCGAGCGTGCTTTTCTTGCTCGCGCTTTTTACCATTTCCCTGCTCATTATTTTCGACACGCGGCCGAATTTTGGCATTGTTGCGAAAATTCGAGAACTCTTGGCGCAGATAAAACTTAAAAGTGGGTCGTCCGAACAAGGTGTAAGAATCCGCGCCGGCGAAGAAGTGCTTACTCCGGAACAAATGGCGAAAATGCAAGAAGAAGAAGAGAAACAAAAGAAAGAGGGCGAACACAATGCAGAACAAGGAGGGCCGGGGAATGAGGGGGTGGCGGCGCCAATAATCATGCGAAAAAAAACTGAAGAAGAGCAGTTCGAAGAAGAACTGCGCGGGCAACGCGGCAGCATTTCTCACGCAAGCTATACCCCCATAGATTTCGTTCCTCCTCCACTTTCGCTTCTTGAGAAAGATTCGGGGAAGCCGGGCGTCGGCGATATCAAGGCGAATGCGAACATCATCAAGAGAACGCTTCAGAATTTCGGCATCAATGTGGAGATGGATGAAATCTCAATCGGGCCTTCCGTCACACGCTACGCGCTTAAGCCCGCCGAGGGAGTGAAGCTCGCGCGGATCGTGGGACTCACCAATGAGCTTGCCCTTGCCCTTGCCGCGCATCCCGTTCGTGTGGAAGCGCCAATACCGGGTACGTCGCTTGTCGGGATTGAAGTTCCAAACTCCGCGAAGACAACCGTGGGTCTGGGCACGCTTCTTGCGTCAAAAGAATATCAGGAGTCGCCGCATGCGCTCCTCTCATCTCTCGGTAAAAGTATTTCGGGAAAATCGTTTTTTGGAAATATCGCGAAGATGCCCCACGTGCTTATCGCGGGGGCGACCGGCTCCGGTAAGAGCGTCATGGTACATTCGATGATTACCTCGCTGCTTTATCGCAATCCGCCAGAAAACCTTCGCTTTATAATGATAGACCCAAAAAGAGTCGAGCTTACTCTTTATAATGGCATCCCGCACCTTTTCACGCCGGTCATCACCGATGCCAAGCGCACCATCATGGCGCTCCGATGGGCAGCGAAAGAGATGGACCGCCGATACGACATACTGGAAGCAGAGCAAGTGCGCGATATTGCTTCCTATCATAAAAATATTTTAGGGAGGGCACAAGAGGAGGCGGTAAGAGAAACAGCAGAGGCTACGGATGGATCTCTGGAAGATCAGAGGGGTATTCTGGCATCTCTCCCCGAGCGTCTGCCCTATATTGTCATTATAATAGATGAGCTCGCCGACATCATGCAGGCGTATCCGCGAGAGCTTGAGGCCGCGATTGTCCGTCTCGCGCAAATGAGTCGCGCGGTGGGCATTCATATTGTTCTCTCGACTCAGAGACCGAGTGTAAACGTGATTACCGGCCTCATTAAAGTAAACATTCCGTCACGTGTTGCGCTCCAGGTCGCCTCGCAGATTGATTCACGCACTATTTTGGACAGCTCCGGCGCGGAGAAGCTTCTTGGCGCGGGCGATATGCTCTATATGTCCGGCGAAATGAGCAAGCCCGTACGTCTTCAAGGCGCGTTCATTACCGAAAATGAGGTGAAAAAGGTCGTTCAATACCTCGTGAAGCAGTACGAGGATGTGCTTCCGGATGAAATCACGATCTCAGACACATCTTCTCTGCCCAGCAAGAATGCGGCTTTCGATTCTCTCCTCAGTCCGATAGATGGCGGAAGCGATGATGATGAGCTCTACGAAGACGCAAGGATGGCGGTGATGGAAGCGAACAAAGCTTCCACATCGTACCTCCAGCGAAAGCTGAAGATCGGTTACGCACGGGCGGCACGACTCATAGATATGCTGGAGGAGCGCGGCGTTGTTGGCGGAGGTTCGGGCGCGAAACCCCGTGAAGTGCTCATCTCGGCAGGTACGGCTACCAGCGCGGATGAAATAAGTGAGGGTCAGATGTAAAAATATGCCAAACAATTTCAAGCATTTTCTAAAAGTTACTTTTGTTATGCTTCTTGTTGCCGGAGTTTTGGGTTACGGCTGGTTCGGTGCACGCGCCTTCATCGCGGGACCGGTGATTGAGATAATTGCTCCATTGAACGGCGCCTCCACCACGGAATCCCTTGTGGAAATTCGCGGCATAGCGAAAAACATCTCTGACATAACATTGAACGACCGGAAAATTTTCACCGACAAGCAAGGTGTGTGGAGCGAGCAGGTTCTCCTCCATCCGGGCTATAACGTTATCAAAATGAATGCCAGAGACCGCATCGGCCGAAAAACAGAAAAGACGCTTGAACTGGTGCTCAAAGAAAAACCCCGGCATCTCACCCTCGCCCCAAACTAAACTCACGAATCATGTTGAGAGTGGTAAAAAGTGAAAAGATTTATCAAGGTTAAACCTTGATATGAAGCGAGGCCGTAACGGTTGCCGTTCCAGGCGATTTATGATACATTGGCGCCATGACTACGCTTACAATACCAAAAAGCATAACTAAATTCGGCGATCTTGTACTCATCCCTCGGAAAGAGTATGAGAAGCTTTTGCATGTAGTGGAGGATGATCTTCGCGATCCTGACGAGGGCATGGAGTTGCGTCCGGAATTCGAGCGAAGTTTGCGAAAATCCATTCGAGAAAAGAAGGAAGGCAAAATGGAGGATCTTCTGACCGTCCTTAAAAGATACGGAAGATAGTTTCGGTACAACATGAGACAATGGAATACGAAAGTCACAGAAAGCGCAAAAAGAGACCTAAACGACCTGGACTCTTCTGTGAAAAAGGGCGTATTGGATAAGCTTGCTTGGTTTGTTGAGAACTTTGAGCAAGCCCACGTACTTTCCCTTCATGGTACGTGGAAGGAGTTTTTCAAGTTGCGTGTCAAAGATTGGCGGGAAAAATTAATCGTGGTTCATAATATTAAACACCGCGGTAAAACATATAGACAAAGAGCTCTTCGGGTATCTCTGCATCATCCGGTAAGTTTTTAATTCTTTCCTTCAACTCTTTGATGTTCATAATCACCACCTCTTCACATTTGCGAAATGTCCTCACCCTTGGTACAAGATACACGAATCTAATTTCCTGTCAATCTGCCTTTCTATCAAAAGTCCTGCTAGTATGGGAAAATATTAGCCACTAATTTGTAGATTTTATGCATCCGAAAAAAGAAAAAATTGCGAGAGAGGAGGTGGGAAAGGCGGAAATTGAGGACGCGATCAAGGCGATACAGCATAAGTTCGGCGAGGGGGCAATCATGAGATTGGGAGAGAAACCGAAAGTAAATGTGGGGGTTATTCCATCGGGAAGTATCGGTCTCGATACAGCACTTGGCGTAGGCGGATGGCCGCGAGGGAGGATTATCGAAGTGTTCGGGCCGGAATCGTCGGGCAAGACCACGATGGCACTCCATGCCGTCGCGGAGGCGCAGAAATTGGGGGGCGTGTGCGCGTTCATTGACGCGGAGCACGCAATGGATCCGGAATACGCGAAGAAGCTCGGGGTGAATATTGACGACCTTCTCATCTCTCAACCAGACACCGGCGAGCAAGCGCTTGAGATCACCGACTCGCTCGTTCGGACGGGGAAAATTGATATCATTGTGATTGACTCCGTCGCGGCGCTCACGCCCAAAGACGAGATCGAGGGCGAAATGGGCGCGCACCATGTCGGGAAGCAAGCGCGGCTCATGTCGCAGGCATTGCGCAAGTTGACTGCTATTGCTGATAAATCTAAAACAGTAATCGTTTTTATAAATCAAATCCGCATGCAGATTGGGGTCATGTTCGGCAACCCTGAGACGACGCCCGGGGGTAAAGCTTTGAAATTTTATTCTTCAGTTCGTATTGATGTGAGAAGAATTGCGCAAATTAAGAAAGGCGAAGATGTAATAGGAAACAGAACGAGGGTGAAAGTCGTGAAGAACAAAGTCGCCGCGCCGTTCAAGCAATGCGAATTTGATATCCTCTACGGCGAAGGCGTGTCGCAGGAAGGCGAAGTGCTCACGCTTGGTGAGAAATTTGAGATCGTAGAGAAGTCCGGCTCGTCCTACGCATACGGCGACGAGAAGCTCGGCCGCGGCTACGACAGCGCTCGGCAATTTCTTAAAGAAAACAAAAAAATAAAAGAAAGAATAGTGGTAGAAATAAGAAAGAAGCTTGCGGAGGCGGTG